>JAZGEW010000146.1:0-7878 GCA_036478875.1 Promethearchaeia archaeon
TTTATTAATTTTTTTAAGACTTAATCAATTAATTAGTATACGATATCTTTCTTTAAAACTTAAAAAGTTGCTTTAATTGAAAAAGATACTAATTGGCGCAAACCATGTAGAGGCGGTGTAAATTCAAGGATTTTTAAATATTATCCCCAACTACGTAGAATGAACTTTCATCGCATCAATGGAATCAAAATATATTCTGCGGATTTTCATAGCTTTAAGCATAAATGGAGAGATACTATGGATTATTCGATAAATGTTGATAGACTGCAATTTGATAATTTCTTAAGAGATATAGCTGTTGATGCTGGTGCCGAGTTATTCGATAAAAACTTATCTTATGATTTTATTACTAAAGAAAATCAGAGAATCGGGATAAAAACAAAATCTCCTTCAGGATTACAAGAATATTATGGAAAAATTATTGTAATTGCTGATGGAATGAGCTCTAAATTAGCGAGAAGGTCAGGATTAAAGAAAAAATGGAAAAACGAAGATATTGGGATTGCTAAATGTGCAATAATGGAAGGTGAAAATAGTCTTGATAAAGAAACTATATCGCTTTTTTTTAAATCATATAAAGGTTATGGATGGTTATTCCCTTTAGAAGATAATAAGTTTAATATAGGTTGTGGTTTAATTGGGGAGGATAGTTTAAAGTATAATTTAAACCAAATCTATAAAGAATTTTGGAATGATCCAAATATAAAAAAATTTCTATCAAAAAAGAACTATAGAAAAATATGGGAGGGCGCATACTCATTACCAGGTCAAGGAATTCTTGAAAAAAGTCTATATGGTGATAATATTATGCTTATTGGTGACGTTGCTGGATTTGTTTCGCCTATGAGTGGAGAGGGAATATGTCCAAGTATAGTGTCGGGTAAAATAGCTGCCGAAACGGCTATTAACGCAATTGAATCAGAAGATATATCAAAATTAACTTTAAAGAATTATAAATTTCATCCAACTATCAAGAAAATTGCACGGAGTTTTAAATTAACTCTCTCATTAGCAGATTTTTGTTTTGAAAACCAAGGTCAAAATCTCTCTAAAATGTTTAAAATAGCTGAACATGATGATGCTTTTAGAGAAAAATTAATAAATATATTTCTTTTTAGTGAAGCTCCTCCTAAAGATTTTATTATGAAACTGAAATCTGAAAACTAAGAATATTATAAAAACACTTTTAAAGTAATTTTATATTTAAATTCTTAAATGGTTGAGTTACTTTGGTTTATCTTAGTTTTTTATGTAATTTTCACTTGGGCAATAGCTTCACTTGTTTATAAAAAAGGATTAGAAAAAACCCAACCAAAAGCTAATCTATTTTTTAGACTGTGCTGTGTTAGTCTTGGAACCTTTTTTTTCTCTTTAATTTTTGCCGATTATAATATTCTAGGAAATTTGACTAAATCAGAAGTACTTGCCTATTTAATTGCATGCTTAATATCAGGATTAAGCGTCACTATTGGAGATTTATTATATTATATGTCCTTAAAAAAAATAGAAGCTTCACGTACTTATCCTCTCGTCCAAACCTCACTAATTTTTGTAATTTTTTTCTCTATCTTCTTTTTCAATGAAGAAATCACCTCTTCAATCGTATTTGGTAGTGCACTAATCCTTTCAAGTGTTTTTATATTAAGTACAAAAGATAAATCTGAAAAACTTAATGTAAAAAGAACTCTAAGGAAAAAGGTTTCGGAAGATTTAATTATTGGTGTTTTATCTGCAATTGGTACAGCATTTTTTTGGGCTGTTGCTTACGTTTCATTTAACCAAGCTAGAATTTTAACTGGAGACGTATTTATATCTAATTTCTTTAGAGTAGGTTTTGGAATGATCACAATTATGATATTAGGAATATTTCAACGTGAATATCATGCAGGATTTAAAAAAGAAAATAGGAAAAATTTAAAATATTTTGTATATATTGGAATTGCTGGGATCTTATCTTTAGGCTTCGCAGATGCTATATATATAAAAGCAGCAGAAATCAATGGATTGATAATAACGTCCGTATTTACAGTTAATACTCCCATGGTCCAACAAATATTATCAATTTTGATTTTGAAAGAAAAATTCCGTAAAAGGTTTATAGTGGCTGTGATATTAATTATTATCGGTAATTATATTATTTTATTCTTATAAAAGGAGTAATGGTTTTTTTTTTCGAACCAAATGATTTTTCTTGATATTTTGAATTATTAGAATATTAAATAGAGAGAATTAAAAATAAAAGAAATAATTATATTAATTATATTAGGTCAATAATTTTATATGAAATGAGAAACCATGTTGCTTGAAGAAACCATAAACAAAAATAAGATAAAAGCAGATAATTACATCAGCGTTTTTATGATAGCTAGTTATTTACTTTATGCTCTGTTTTTCAGAATAGAGGCACTTATATCTATTATAGTCTATCCTTTTGCATCCTTAGGGATTTATGGTGTATTAAAAATTATCAATGCTCTTAATAAAAGAAATCCTGTCCATGGAAAGGGTAATAAGATTTTGGTTGGTACTATTTATATTATATTTTCGGTATTATTTTTAGGTTTTTTATTTTCAATGCCAAATATTACATCACATATTATAATATCGTTAATTTCATTTCCGTTATTGATTGTAGGTTTTGCTGGAATTGTTAAAGGAATGCTAATCGATATATATTTAGAAAAACATCGAGTAATAAATATTTTAGTAAGTTTATCCACAATAGTTGTTTGCTTCATAGCCTTCTCTTCAGTAGTGAATAATCTTTTGTTTAATATGATTATTCTTTCTTTAACATTTCTTATCAACGTTTTGAGTAGAGCAGCTTTATATCTGGGTGAATATGGGTTATCTCTTATTCACATAAAAAATTTCAAACTCTTCTTGTATATTATATCTGATTATATACTATATTTTGATGCAAATGGAAACATTGCATTAAGCAAATTTGAATAAATTAATTATTTTTCAATTCTATATTTTTTAATGTATAAATTTGTGCATGATCTATAGTAAAATAGTTCTTTTGCAATAGTTCTCTTAGAATTGTTTATCTAAAATCTGCATATAGAAAAAAACAAAAATTATATCTAATCCTTCTACTTAATTTAGTGTACAAACTAAAAATTTCAAATTAAACTAAAAAATATTCCAATTATGACAGATGTTCATTTTAATAAAGAAAAAGGTTCACAGCTGAAATTATTTACTCCTGGTCCTGTTCAGGTTCCGGAGAGAGTTCTCAAGGAGATGGCAAAACCAAATGATACTCATAGATCCAAAGCATATTCAGAAATGCATCAAATGGCAACAGATGGCCTTCAAAAGTTATTATTTACTAATAATGAGTGTTTAATTTTTACTTCAAGTGCTACAGGGATAATGGAAGCTTGTGTTAGAAATCTAATAAAAGATGATGAAAAAGCCTTATTTTTTTCAATTGGAGCTTTTGGAGATCGCTGGTATGATATAGGAATAACTAATGGGAAGGTTTCAGTTAAAGAGGGCGTTGAATGGGGTAAAGCTATAACTTCCGAAGTCGCTCAAGAAGCTTTATCCAAAGATAAATATTCAGTTGTTTTAATTCAAGCAAACGAGACATCTACAGGAGTTTATAATCCAATTGATGATATCGCTCCAATAATAAAAGATTCAAGAGCTTTGTTATGTATGGATGCAACATCTTCAATGGCGGGGGTGAAGATAGAGGTTGATAAATTAGGTATTGATGTTTGTTTAGCTTCTGTTCAGAAATGTTTCGCTTTACCTCCTGGACTTGCAGTCTGTTCTATTTCTGATGCCGCAATCAAAAAGGCAGAACAAGTGAAAAATAGGGGTTTATATTTCGATTTCATTGCTTTGAATAAAAGGCATGTTGCTAAACATCAAACTCCAACCACTCCACCTATTCCTCAAATAAGAGGTCTAACGGCTCAACTTGATTTTATACTTAATGAAGAAGGTTTGGAGAAAAGATTTGAAAGGCATGAACAACTTGCTAAACGAACTAGAGCATGGGTTCATGAAAACGGTCTTGAAATGTTCCCTGAAAAGGGATATGAATCAAATACAGTATCCACTATAAAAAATTCTTTAGATCTTGATATTCCAAAAATGGTTTCTATGCTTCTTGATAAAGGGTATCGTATTGTTAATGGATATGGGCAACTTGTAAATAAAACCTTTCGGATTGGACATATGGGGGAAATTCAGTTGAAAGATCTTGAAGAGATGTTAGAAGTTCTTACTGACATTATTTCCAAGTTAAAATAAAACTAATATGCTGAAAAAATTATAGTATTTATCTATTTTTTCTATTTTTTTAATTATTTATTCTAAGAGAAATTGTAAAAAAAATAACAAAAACTCTTTAAATATTTGTAAACTAAAAAAAAATATTCAAGTTAATTAAATTCAACAAATGTGATTAAGATGAAAATATTAATTAGTGATAAACTGCAAGATAAAGGAATAAAAATATTTGAAGATAATGGATTTGAAGTTATAAAAAATTTTACAATTACAAAAGAAGAACTTAAGCAGGAAATAGGAGATTACGATGGTATTGTAATCCGATCAAGAACAAAATTAACTGCCGATGTATTAGAACATGCTAAAAAGCTTAAAGTCATCGGAAGAGCGGGAGTTGGATTGGATAATGTAGATAGAAAAAAAGCTGCTGAAATGGATATAGAAGTCTTAAATACTCCTGAAGCACCTGCTGTGTCAGTTGCAGAATTTGCATTGGGATTAATGTTAACATTAGCAAGAAAAATTTCTTATGCAGATCGTACGACACATGAAGCACAATGGAATAAAAATAAGTGTTTAGGATATACATTAGATGGAAAAAAACTGGGGTTGATTGGTTTTGGAAATATTGCAAAACATTTAGCAAAAATTTCAATTGCTATGGGGATGGACGTTGGAGTTTATTCTAGATTTAGTAAAGGTCAAACAGCTATTGATGAGGCTAAAAAAATCGGATGTTCTATTTATCCTTCAGTTGAAGATTTATTAAAAGAAGCACAAATTATTTCATTACATCTTCCTTCTTCGCCTCAAACTGAAAATAGTATTAATGAAGAGCGAATAAGTTTAATGCGAAAAGATGCTATACTTATAAATACAGCGAGAGGTAATTTAATTGACGATAAAGCTTTGATAAAAGCATTGAAAAACAAAGATATTGCAGGTGCAGCTCTAGATGTTTATCGTGAAGAACCACTAAAAGATCAAGAATTAATCGACTGGAAAGAAAACTTAATTCTTACACCTCATATAGCTAGTCAAAGTATTGAAAATCAAACTGCTGCTGCTACTATGATTGCAGAAAAAATGTCAAATTTTTTAAAAAAATAATTTTTCATTATATTTTTTTCTTATTCTTCTAAATCGTGTAATACTAATCCTGAGAGGACTTTTGGATCGAACCATGTTGATTTTGGAGGCATTATTCCTCCTTTATCTGCTATTAATTCTAAATCTCTGATGTTTACGGGATATAAATTAATAAATAAATCATTTCCTTTCTCTATGACATATTTCTCCATTTCTCTAGGATCCTGTGTACCTCCTACAAAGAAGATATTCTCATCAGAACGTGGGTCTTTAATCCCTAAAATAGGCTCTAAAACATAATCTTGAAGAATAGCAACATCTAAGCTATCTCGTTTAGTTTTAAATTTTTCATCTTTAACTAATAGTTTATACCATGAACCTTTTATACAAATTGCGAGTTCATTTTTCTTTTCCGGATTAAAAGCATTCTTCATAGATATAATTTCAAAATTCTTTTCTAATCTTTTTAAAAAATCCTTCGCGTCTATTGGTAATTTTCTTATAACACGATTATAAGGTAAAATACGTATTTGATCGTCTGATGCTACATAGGATAGTAGATTTTGCCAAGGAGCTTTTATACTTTTATCCACACTTGATTTTTCCAGTTTTATTTTACGGTATTCCGCAGCACTAGCAGCTCTGTGATGTCCATCAGCAATGTAAATCTTTTCATTTTTAAATAATTCTTTTAATTTTTGGATTACTTTAGGATCAGTCTCTTGCCATAGTGTATGACGATATCCATATTTCTCGAAGTTAAATTTTGGTTCTTTTTTTTTAATTGTTTCAATTAAGGTATTTATTTTTTTATTAGCTTGAAAAACCGTCCAAACTAAACCTGCTGCAACGTTTGATGAGACAATATGATTGGTACGGTCTTTAAGTGGCTTTTCTCGAGTATGTTCATGTTTTACTATGTTTCCATCTTCATAATCTTGAAGAGCAACCCCAATTATTAATCCTTGATGACTAAAATTTACTGATTCCTGCCGATATATAAATATACTTGGGTCTTCTTCCTGCCCTATGATTCTTTTTTCTTTAAATTTATTATATGCCTTAGCAGCATTTTGATAAATTTCGTCACCCTCTCCATCCGGTAAAATAAGATGTATTAATGAATTTGAATTTCTCTTTAACTCCTGCTCTTCTTCTTTACTTATAATATCATATGGATTAGTACAGAATTCTTCAGGATTAATAGGAATATATGGTTTTAGCGGAGATATCAATACCATGATATTAATTAAAAGCTTTAAGCATATATATTAATTTCCGTAACTCTATCGATGATGAATATTGAAATTCATCATGAATAAAATTCGATTTAATGCAAATATTGAACTATTCAAGAGTAATTATTGCTTTTTATTTCGAAAATTATTTAAAATTAATCTATCTTAATAGATATAACTTTTAGGTAAAAAAATTAATAATGATTTTATCTTATAAATATCATAAAAATCTATTTTAAATTAAACTAAGGAATAAATTAAAATGCCAAAGGATTTGAGGAAAGCTTTAGACGGTATTGAATCTAGTGAAAATGAAATAGCTACAATTCAAGCAAAAGTTGATAAACTAACTGCATTAGTGGAACGACAAAAACGAATAATCAGGGAACAAGAAGGGATTATTGAAGAACAAAAAGGAAAGATTTCAAAAATGGCAGATATCCCTGAAGATATACTTGAATTAAAAGAACTGATCGGAGAACAACGACATCTCATTAATGAAAAAGAACTTGAATTAGAATACGCAAAAGGTGAAATTGCTCAATCTAAAAGAGAGATGGAATTAATTAAAAAGCAAATTGTACCGACCCAAAGTAAATTAGAAGAAGCTTATGAAACTATGGGAAATTTAAGAACAGAATTAGCTGAAAAAAACTCAGAATCAATCTTAAAAAAGGAAGCCTTAAAGAATTCGGAAAATAAAATAAGAGAATTAGAAGCATTTACTGATAAATTTAAAGAAGAACAAATGAAAATGATAGGAGAGTTGGAAGAAAAATATAGAAATGAAACTCAAGAATTAAAAAATAAAATTAATAAACTTGATTCATTTTTAATGGACAGTAAACTAATGTCTACAGAGAAATCTTCAGAAGCTAAAGATTTTGCTTCTCGATTTGAAAGCATGAGATCAAAACATGAAGAATTAATTAATAAAGTAGGAGAATTAGGGGATAAAAATAGAGAAGCAAATGATGAAATTGAGCGTTTAAATAAAAATCTTAATGAGATTAAGAATTTCCAGAAAGATAATGTAGATAAGATAAATTTTTATGATAAATTAAAACCATTAATGGAAAAAGAACCACTTTTTAAGACTTTCCTAATCATTGAAGAAGTCGGTGGAATTTCATTAGAAGATCTTAAAAACGCTTTAGGGATTCCTAGTGTTAGTGCTAAAAGGAATGTTCAGCAACTAGAGAATATTGGCCTTATTGAAACTGATGATAGAGGAAAAATTATTGTGAAAAGAGAAGAATAATCAAGATCTTCTATTTTATATAATTAAATATTGAATTTT
>JAZGEW010000147.1:0-4539 GCA_036478875.1 Promethearchaeia archaeon
TGGAAATCCTAGATAAAATACTAACAAACAAAGAATTTAAGAGACCAGAAAAGATTAAAAGCTTTGAGATAAAAGTATATGAAAAATCCGATTATCAAGATCTATTGAGTTTGTACAATCGTGTATTTCCTGGGTATATGTCAGATAAGTTATGGGCTTGGAAGTATATAACTAATCCTCACGGAAAAAGTTATACATTTTTAATTAAAGATAAAGAAGAAGTTATTTCTGCCTATAGTGTTGCTCAAAAAAGTTTCAGTATTTTTGGAGATTTATATCCTTGTGTTCAATCAATGGATACAATGACCGATTTAGATTTTAGAGGGCTAGGATTGTCTACTTATTTAGCAAAACTAGTCTATGAATTTGCCAGAATAAAAAGAAACTATTTTGTATATGGCTTTCCGAATAAAATTAGTCGACATTTAATATTTAATAAATTGAATTGGGAATTCTTTGGTAAAAAGAATTTCATTACAAAATTTATCCCTAAAAAAATTCCTACTAAAACTGAAAATCATAAATATGAAATAAAAAAGATAGAGAAATTTGAAAAAAATTTTAATCTCTTTTGGGAAAGATATAAAAGCAAATTTCCAATTATAATTGAGAAAAACGTACAATATTTAAATTGGAGGTTTACTAATCATCCATCTGAAAAATATTATGAATATCTAATGCTTGATAAAGAGAATGAGGAGATTAGAGCATTTTTTGTGTTAAAAAAATATAAAGAAAAATCTGGAGATACTTCTGGTCATATAATTGATTTTATGATGGGCTCAGACTCTAATTCTGAGAAGATTGACTTTTTTAAAAATATTGAAAATTTTGCCTTACAAAAATTTAAAGGAGATTGCTCAATAATCTCATTTTGGATGCCAGATGAAGAGTTAAGAACTCTAGCATTGAATAAGTTAGGTTATTTCATAAGAGAAAAGAAAAAATTTTTTGGTTATAAAATTTTAAGAAGTGCTAAAGAACTATCTATTTTAAAATCTCCAAATAACTGGTATATCACTATGGCAAATAGTGATGTATTTTAAAATTGTAGTTTTATTAATATTATGTCGATTTTATTTATAGGAGCTCATCCTGATGATATTGAATTAAGTTGTGGAGGCGCTATTTGTTATTTCCTTAAAAAAAAAAATGAAGTATATTGTTATCATTTAACAAATGGAGTTTATAGTGATATCGAAAATAAAACTGTCAGAGATTTTGACGAAATCTTAAGTACTTCTAAAAAGAGTCTAGGTGTTCTTGGAGTTAAAGAAGATAATATATTTTTTACAGATATTCCAGCTACTCAATTACAAGTAAATAAAAATCGAATTTCAGAATTACAAAAGTTCATTTTAAAACACAAAATTGAAGTTATTTTTACTCATCCAGATCCAGATACATACCATCAAGATCATAGAGCGGCTCATAATATCACAATGGCGAGCGCTCGAAAATATGTAAATAATATATTTCTATATGAAACAATATTTAATTTTGCTGCTGGATTAATGATTCCAAATTACTATATTGATATTTCTGAATTCATAGAAAAAAAGAAGAACTCATTAAAATTTCATAAAACTGAATATGAAAAATATGGTGGAGAAAAATTGATCAATTCTATAATTAGTCTGGCAAAATACAGAGGCATTCAAGTTGATGTAGATTATGCAGAGGCATTATATGTAATGAAATATTTCATAAATTAAAATAATGTAGAGTGAATTTGATTTTTAGTTTAAGAGAAAAGAAAATCTTGGTGACTGGTGTAGCAGGATTTATAGGAAGCAATATCACAGATTTTTTGCTAGAAAATGGTTCAATTGTTATTGGAATTGATAATTTACTGAATGGAAAAATGGAAAATTTAAATAATGCTTTGCAAAATCCAAATTTTACTTTTTATAAGGTAGATATAAGAGATAAAGTTTTTATGCATGATATATGTAAGGGAATTAACATTATTTTTCACGAAGCGGCTTTCGCAAGTGTTCCGGATTCTATTCAAAATCCTATAACATGTAATAATATTAATATCAACGGAACATTAAATATTCTCGAATCTGCTAGAAGAAATGATATAAATTCAGTCATCTTTGCATCTTCTGGAGCCGTTTATGGTGATCCAATTACGTTACCTATGAAAGAAACAATGAATACAATGCCTATTTCTCCTTATGGGGTTACAAAACTAACATGTGAGAAATACTTATCTGTATATTCTTCTCTATATGGTTTTAACACAATCTCATTAAGATATTTAAATGTATATGGTCCAGGGCAAGATATATCTCCATACAGTGGAGTTATCTCAAAATGGCTGGGTCAACTTTATCGCAATGAGCATTTAGTGATATATGGAGATGGAGAGCAGAAAAGAGATTTTATATATATTAAAGATATCATACTAGCAAATATTCTTGCAGCCAAAGCGGATAACCTCTCAGGTAATGTATTCAATATAGGAACAGGAAATAATATTACTATCAATAAATTAGCTAACATAATGAAGAAACTTTGGGGAAATGAGGAAACTCAGATTAAATATACTGATGAACGCCTTGGTGATATTAAAGAAGGTACAGCAGATGTTTCAAAAGCGAAAAAATTATTGAATTTCAATCCAGAATATAATTTGGAATCTGGACTTAAAGACTATATTAATTGGTTTAAAAAGAATAAACTGTGAAACTATTATAAATTTATTAAAATTTTCTCCAATCTTTGTGATAAATTTTTCCAATCAAATTCCTTCAAATTGGGATAAGAACCTTCATAGTTAAGTGCATCAATAACTTTTTCTAAAAAATCTTGAGTGGTTGGTTTAGCTAAATACACATTGGGAAAGTCTAGCCTGTTTAATTCTTTCAAATTTGTAGAGACAATTGGTTTTTTAGCTGCTGTATATTCGAAGACTTTTAGAGGACAAGCTGAATCATAATAGCGATTTTTAAGTGTAGGGTTTAAACCAACATCAGTTAGATAAAAATATTTTCTAATTTTTTCATAAGGGATAAATCCTGTAAGTATGAAATCTGATTTATTTTTATTTTTTTTTATATATCGATTGATTTGGGGATATCGAATCCCACCTCCAACCAATACCATCTTAATGTTTTTTACTTTTTCTTTTATTTTTGGAAAAATATCCAAGTAAAAAAGAGATTCTGAAATGTTTAATCCGATTAAACTAATATATTTAGTCTTAGATTTTTTATTAAAATCATATGAGTTATAATATTCTAAGTCAACCCCATTTGGTAAATAAGATGCTTTTTTTCGAAATCTCGGTTCAAGATCCTCCAATAATACCTTAGAAATACACAATATTTTTTCTGCGTTTTCTAGATAATTATTAAGAATTTTTTTATTCTCCTTATTTGGGTCACTAAAATCATGTAAAAAATCTAAATAATCAAAGATAATTGGAATTGAGATATCAAAAGGTGGATAACCATGTAGATAATTACTTGGCCCGCATAAAACTACCTCAATTTTATAATCTCTAATAATTTCTCTTATCTTTCGCTTAAAGAGACGATTATTAATTTTTAGAAATGGTTTGACCCGTGTAAAATAGATATGCGGAATATGATGATGGTATAATCCATCATAATAATTATCCCACTCCCTAAATGACTCTATCAAGTTTTTTGGTTTCAAAAAGCTAGGTATATTATTTTCATAAGGTTGTGTATGTTGTATTAAATGGATTTCATGCTTTTCTTTTAAGTATTCGATTAGATGTTTATCTCGAGTAATTCCACCTCTATTTAGCCAAGTCTGATGTGGTATCCATAGTAGATTCATGAATGATAACCTAATATTATAGTGTTGTAAGAATTAATGAATAAAGATAATAAAAAATTGCTATTTATTATAGAAAATAAATTTATTTTGAAACTAAAAGAATTTTATAACCATTCCTTATTATCTTATGATCATATGGAAAACATGGAACTCCTTCTTCATCAAAAAGTAATTGAATTTTAACTTGATGAGTTAATTCATAATTCTTAACTGATAATGATTCCTCTAAATGGTTGATTTCAGTTAGATTTCGATTAGGAATTCGAAACCATAATTTTGATATATCTAAGTTTAAAAGATTCTTATTATATAAATCCTTCATAATTTGAACAATTCTTTCCGAAGATTTTCCATCCCCAAATGGGTTTTCTGTTGCCTTTCCTTTAAGATAATCAGAATTTGCTCTTACTCTAAATATTTCCTCTTTTAATTTATTCATATCCATTCCAACTAGTATGTTTGATCCATATTCCAAGGTTTCAGGTCTTTCGGTATTGTTTCTTAAAGTTATACAAGGAACTCTCATAATTGAAGCCTCTTCTTGAATTCCCCCAGAATCTGTAAGAACACATAAAGATTTGGAAAAGATTTTATAAAAATCCAGATAACCTAAAGGTTTAGTTATTAAAGTATTTTCTAGATTGTCAAGTTCATCAAATAGCTGAAAATTTATGAGATTTTTTTTAGTTCTTGGATGAATTGGAAAAATGAAATAAAAATTAT
>JAZGEW010000148.1:0-8183 GCA_036478875.1 Promethearchaeia archaeon
TTTCTTGATTATCTACATTTGCCGGACGATGCAATGTTATTAATATTATTGGAAAATTATTTTTGACATCTAAATCTTCAAATATTTTTGATTTATTTTCTGCTAATTCTTTAGTTTGGAAGACTGAATCTACAATTGTATTACCAACAATAAAAATTGATTCACGATCTACACCCTCAAAAAGTAAGTTTAAGCCCGCTCTTTCGGTAGGAGCTAAATGATACATTGAACACATACCGGTAACAATTCTATTAACTTCCTCAGGCATTCTTTTATCGAACGATCTAATGCCCGCTTCAAGATGCATAAAACACTTATTTAATTTTCTAGTTGCTAAAGAACTTGCTAATACAGTATTAGTATCGCCTTGTGCGAGAACTACATCTGGTCTTGTTTCTAATATAATTTTCTCAATTTCTTGTATTAAAAATCCAGTTTGATAAGCATGAGTACCAGAACCAACTTCAATATTAACATTCGGATTTGGCAACTCTAAATCTTCAAAAAATGCAGAAGAAAGATTTCTATCATAATGTTGTCCACTATGTATTAGAATTAAATTAAATTCTTTATTTTTAACAATTAATTTGATCAATGGAGCTAATTTAATTAATTCTGGACGCGTCCCGGCAATAATTGCTATTTTAATAACCATATTCAATTTTAGCAGTAAAGTGTTTTCAAATTCTTATAAATTTCAAATTAGTCTATTTAATTTATACAAATTTAATATTTTTTTGGCATAATCACTAAATTTTTTCGCGATCTTTAAAAGATCATATTTTTCTACCTCATCAATCGATTTTTCTCCCAGAGTTTTTAATTCATCCTTGTTATTTAATAGCTTTAAAATCTTTTCTGAGAGATCCTCAACATTATTTATTTCAAAAGTTATTCCAGCATTACCTATAATCTCCGACATTGGTGGTTTGTTAGCACAGATGACTGGTGTACCACTTGCCATAGACTCTAATAGCACTTGCCCAAAACCTTCCAATTCTGATGGAAATACAAAGATATCACTTGATGCATAGAATTTCAATAAGTCTTCTTGTGGAATAAAACCCAAAAACGAAGTATGATTTTGAATTTTAAAAATTTTTGATAAACGCTTACAATACTCCCATGTTATACCTTTTCCAATCAATATTAAATGAACTTCTGGAAACTTTTTAAGAACTTTGCTCATTGCTTTAATTAATAAGGAAATTCTCTTTCTTTTCAGAAATGGTCCAACACATAATAAAATCTTACCAGGATATTTATGTTTCAATTCATTCGATTTATTGGAGGGATTAAATTTTTTTGTATCAACACCAACGGGAATCACTTCAATAATTTTGTCTTTTATTCCATACTTATTAACTAATTCATTTTTCGAGAAGTGTGAAATGGTAAGGATTTCTCTGAAATTTTTAAATTGAATTCTTTCTAAAAGATGATAAAAACTTAAAGTTAAATAATCAATCCATTTATTTTTATCTTCATAATGTAAAAAAGCAGTAATTATAGGAATTTTTTTCCTTTTTGAAATATAAGGAATTCCAACAGTTAAAGGCATGAAAATTATATCTGAATCTTTATAAAATTCAAAATTCTTCTTCCTAAATGCATTTAATCCAAATGTTATATAATTAAAATGAAATATAGAGCCAATCTTTCCAAATAAAGCCTTTGTGTCCTTAATCCTTAAAATTGGGATTCCTTTATATTTATCATATTTCTTGTTCCCGTTCCAAAAGGTTGTGACAATTTTTATATTGTGACCAAGTTTCTTTAATGGCAATGCTAAACTTTTCACATAGCTTTCTACTCCGGGTAAAATTCCTTGATAAGGATATGGAAAAACAGGGGTAATAATTGTTATATTCATAAAATCATTCTATTATTGGTTAAATTCTAAGATAAACTTTATTCTAGCTTGGAAAGTGTCTTTTTATGGAATTCTTCAAATAATTAAAACTTTTAGTACTTAGCATAAGATATAACAAGGTTACTGTCCTTTAATTTTAATTCTTACCTTAATTAAAAGAAAAGGAAAATAATTATTTTTATTTAACTTAAGTTAAATTAAAACAGGGAGTTTAATAAATAATTAAATCTTCATTATTATTGGTCATTTGAATCTAAAATTTTAGATTTTAATAATTTTCAATTTTTTAATTTATTCTAAGGATTTTCAAAAATTTTGTAAATGATAAATATTACTATTTATTTATTTTTGTTATTTAACAAATTTGAAAATTATATTTATGAGGATTAAACTATTAATTTCAACTGAATTAATTTTAATTTCTACATATCTAATTCTTCTTATTTTTTCGATAACTATACAACCCTTAGTCATCATTTTCGGTTTGATTTGTAATTTATTTTTACCTGGATACAATTTAATAAATCTTATTAAACCTCGTTCCAATTTAATCCAAAAATTAGGTTATTCAACTATATTGAGTATAACTATAGAGAACATCAGTATGTTTTTTACTTACATTATACTCTATAATTATACCACTTCTGACGATGGCTCTTCTAATGGATTTCATTTTAATTCATTTTTAATCATAATAACTTTCCAAATTATTACTCTAATATTAATTGGATTTAATATCGTTCGATATTATAAATATGACAAAATTAAGGAAAGCCAGAATCAAATACCTCTTTCTGAATTCCTCAAAGTAAATATCAATAAAATTAAATTAAGAAATTTAGTAGTTTTCATAGGATTTATTATTTCTTTAGGATTTTTATGCTTCTCAACGTATTTAAGTGATGTAGATCGTGCTAATTTTGATGTACATTATAATGATTATCGAGATACATTTACCTTCTTCTTAAGAGTACCATTTGAATTTTACATATTTTTAGCTACAACAGTAGTATTATTAGTCACATCAATTTTTTATAATAGAAATAAATATCTAACTTTAATCTGCTTATCATTATTTCTTTATTGCTTATGGATATTACCTTTTCTCCAAATTAAGAATTATTTTTCATATGATTCTTATTATCTATATAGAGCGTATTCAGCATACCTACAATCGGGAATTACAGCTCGTGATAGATGGGCATTAAATGTTTTTCCTGATTTTGGTGCTTTCAGATACTCTACTAGCTTATTCACATCAATAATTCTTACATCTATAACAAATACAGATATCAATTTTTCTTTATGGTTTCTATATCCATTAATTTACTTATTTATTCCTTTTTTATTTTATTCCATATATGAGAAATATTCAAACAAGGAAAATAATAAAAAATCAAGGTTGATTTTTCTTACAGTAATTACAATTTTAACTCCAC
This sequence comes from Promethearchaeia archaeon, assembly GCA_036478875.1. Classification (GTDB taxonomy): domain Archaea; phylum Asgardarchaeota; class Lokiarchaeia; order Sigyniarchaeales; family SOKP01; genus Loki-b32. The sequence continues at coordinate 3,313 of JAZGEW010000148.1, forward strand.
AAATCTTAAAAAGTGGTCATAATGTTAGTACTGGATTGCTCGGTATATTGATTTTTTTAATTTTGATAATTGAATTCTATGATTTTTTAAATGAAAATAATAAATATTTTAAAATATTAGATTTATGTTTGATTATTCTTCTATATTTTTTCTTATGTTTGACACACTTTGAGGAATGTATTTATTTTCTTATAATACTTGTATTATATTGTTTTTATTTGGTATTTATTAGCTTAAAAGAGAAAACTTCAGAAATTAACAATAGAAATCCTTCATTTGATTTTAAGCGAAAAGATAATATATTAATTAAAAAGAATAGTAGGTATAAAAAGTTTAAACCTGTGAAAAACAAAATATTAACAATTACTCTTCTTATATGGTTATTAACCTTAATTTTTTACCTTACAATCGAATTTTTTGGTTATTTCATTCATTATTTAACAAAAATAATTGGTAATGAAAGTTTTTTAAGTATACTTTTAAATTTATATCAAGATACATTACTTAAAATCCCTATAATCTTAAGAAGTACAGGCTCGGTAAATATATTAATTATTTTGATTATCCTCATTGGGATTTTCATATTTTTTATTGTTAATTCATTAATTTTAAAATATAATCGATTTTTTTCAAAAATCTTAAGCAAGATATTATCAGTTTTTAGAAAGAACTATAAAATTTTTAAGAAAATTCTAAATTCCAAAATTTTTTACATAATCTTTTTTCCATTAATTTTATGTTCCATTATTTTCATTGATGTGTTTATTTTAAATACTCAAGAAGGTAACTTATTAATTTTAATTATTGTCTTGACTTTAAGTTATAGTATTTCAATATTTCATATTTTTTTATTTTTAAAGAGTTTTAATTATTATAACATTAATGATAACAAATCAGTTTATTTTTTTTTAAGCCTAATCTCTTGTGCTTCGATTATATTAATTTTTACTTTAACCGGAAACATTTGGTTAGCAATTTATGTGCTTCATACTAAATTCCTTGCCTACTTGACTTTCCTAAATTTAATTATAATACAAAATACTTATATCAATAAATTTTATAAGCTGAAGAAACATTTTTTGGTTTTTATAATCATTGCTTTTTTCATTTTGGGAATATTTTATAGTTTGAGAGCCCTTAGATATGGATGATAATAGGAATGATATTCCTTATAGAAGTTCATATCAAGTTCTTTTATAAAAAAACCAATTTAGAATTTTTAGTTGGATTATTATGAAAAAATTGATAAAAAAAATTTATTTTATATATCAAATCTAAATATAATTTGAACAAATGATGTGAAGAATAATTAATAAAAATTATTTCATTATAATTCATTTCTTAACCCCATGATAACTTCTTAAAACTATAAAAAATACCCAACCATGCTAATATTAATATTACCAAAAATAATATTACTTTTCTTTTATTAATGAGGGTTGGAAAATATGTGTTTTGAATTATGATTAAATTAAAAAAAGTAAAATAAGTTAAGAATTTATTTTGAAAAGTGGAAGAAAATAGTAGTACATTTCCAGTAATAAAAAAGGCAAGAAATATTATGCTTGTTGAGAGCATTGCTAATAAAAAATAATTTTGCTTTTTATTCTCGATTTTATAATATTTTATACCACTAATAAAAAGGAAAATATTGAATAGAATTATCCCAAAAGATAAAAAAATTTCAATAAATACAAATAAATTATGGAAATCTAAAAATTGGATATAAAATTCATTTAAAAATAAAAGAGATATATAAACTATTACTACTGCTAAATATGGAGAAATCTTTTTTAAAAAGAAGGTTTTTTTTACTCCTTTAAGATTTTTTGATAAAAAATTAACGGTGACTTTTTGAAATCTTCTAAGAAATTTGAAAAAATGTAAATAAATTAAACTAATAATTAGGTAAAATATCATTACAATTAAAGTTATGATTAAAATGAATGCTATATTTATTTTAACTTCGGAAAAAAAAAATAACTCAACAAGACCGATGTTTTCATAGATATAAATAAGTGTTCTTGAAATAATGTTATTTCCCAAAAATCCACGGATATAAAACGACCAATATGTAATTATTTCTTGAGAGATATAAAGGATTATTGCTAAAAGATAAAAAAGTAATATGCATGTTTTTATTTCTTTTTTTTGTGATTTTCTTCTTAAGCTTATTGATTCAAATCCTTTATAATTAACAAAAAGATGATAATTACTATATAAAATAACAATAATTAAAAAGTAAATACATTCCTCAAAATGAGTAATAGTCAAAAAGAAATAGAGAAAAATAATAAAAACGATATATCCTCCTCTTTTAGATTTACCATTTTCTAAATTTATAAAACCATAAAATTCGAAAATCAAAATAAAAAAAATGTAAGTTCCAATAGGACCTGTAGAGGCAGAATGCGCAAATTTTAAAAATAATGGGGTTAACATGGCAAAGAAGGTTATGATTGTTAAATTTTTATTAGTAGTAGAAAAAGTTTTGAAAATACCATAAAATAAAAATGGGAGAGGAAAAAGGATTAAGGGATAAATAAACCATAATGTGAAATCAATACCTAATTTGGTTGCGTTTATTAAGATAATTGATGAAAAGATACTGGTTGTGTATTTAAATGGTGTTAATATAAAAGAATTTTCATTATTTTTAATTTTATATAACGTAAGTGATAGATTATATGAATCAGCTGAAAAATAATTACTCAAATTTATGTAAGGTAATATCCAAAGTACATAAAAGAAAAGACATATTGAAATTATAATTAAAAATTTATTTTTTGTAAACAAAATCAAGCTTATTAGAAGAAATATAACAATTAAAAGAAATACATAAAAAAATAAAGGCAAATGGTAAAAAAAAGCTAGTAAAGTTCTATGTTCATGATAAAGATCGATAAATTCTCTCGATGGAAGACCACCGTAAGAAGCCGAAATAACTAAGACAATCAGGAAAAAAATATAGGTAATAAAGATTAAAATATCAATTAAATCTGAATTACTTATATATCTTGAGATATTATTGTTTACTTTATTATTTCTCTTTATTCTTTTTTTATTAATTACAAAATTTAGTAGGATTAATGCTATACTAATTAATTGAATAACAATAATTATAAATGAATTATTGTAAAAATAATTTAATCCTGTGGAAAAAAAAAATGAATCATAAAAAAAAAAATAAATTAAAAAAAAAAGAATATTTTCTAAAGCAAGACTGATAACTGTAGAGTATCCAATTTTTAGAAATTTATCAAGATTTGGCTTGATCAAATTTAATAAATTATATCCGGGAATAAATAAGATACAAACTAAGCTTAAAATAAAAAAAGTAGGAAAGAAATAATCTGAATAAAATAAAATCATCACTGTATAAGTGACTACTAATATTAACTCAAGTACTAAAATTCTATTATACTTTTCATGCATTTAGATCTTTCTACACAGTAAAACTTGTAAAATTAATAATATTAATAATCTATATTTTTTAAATTAAATCTCAATTTAATTAAAGGACGAGGATCTTGAGAATATTTTATTCTTAATATGAACAATAGACCACCTTCTTTCTTTTATTCTTCAATGATAATATAATTTTTTGATTCTAGGCTAATAAGAAATATTTTACTCAATCCTGTTAAATCAGTATTAAGAATGACTATTTTCAGAAAATAAATAAATCAACAAACTTATATATTAACTTTCTATTTAATTTTTCATCTATTCTCATATCAAAACTTCTTAAGATTGTTTCTATATATGCATTATCTTTTTCCATTTTTTTTTAATAACTAAGGGATAATTAAAATTGAATACACATCACCTACAACAATATCTGATTTTGATGTTTCTTTAAAAAACATTTTATCAAACTCAATCTTAATTTTAGATCTTTGAAATACTGATGGACCAGAACTCAAATTTAAAAGTAATCCTGTTTTGGTATTTTTAATTATCAATTAAAATTTTGGATATGTTATAATTCTTATATTGTTCCGTGTGAATTAATTTATCTACCAAATTTTATTTGTAATTGTTTTACTAAAGGAGTAATCTTTATAAACTAGGTTTTAATCCTCAAACTTTAAAGATATTTTCAGACATTACTATTTTTTTTTTCCATATAACCTAAACCAAGAAATGCTAAATTTGATGGAGGGAATCAATTTACTTAAAAAAATAATTATATTTTTATAAAAAAGAAATGATATATAGGGTAATTTGATCTTTAATTTTGGGATAAGTATGTCGTAAAAAGTTTGAATAATTCCTGATGTTTTTATTTTATAGTCCGAAAAATAGCTATTTGGAAAAAAGTTTTTTAATTGATAATAAATAAATCCTTTTTCATAATGACCCTCTAAAGACCCTAAAATCTTCTCCTTAATATAACTAATTATTCTCTGTAAACCAAATTTATTTGGAATAGTAAAAATTAAATCTCCCTTTTTCTTTAACACCCGATAGAGTTCTGAATATGGTTTTTTTAAAGAATGAAAATGTTCTAACACGCCTCCAGACCAAATAATATTTACTGACTTCTCATTAAGTGGTAAATTTGCAATATCTGCTGCAATAAGGATAAATTCTCCTTTTATTTTTTCAATTTCAATAAGTTGCTTTATAAACATAAGCGATTCTGTTATTATATCAAGGAAGATTATTTTAGTATTCTTCTTTAATAATTTGATTGTTGATAATCCTAAACCACAGCCTGCATCTAATAAAATCTTTCCATCTAAAGGAGAACTAATTTCAATTATTTCTTTACTATCAATTATATGCGAAATTTTTAATTTCCTATGTTTTCTTACATCTTGTAATCTTTTCGCCCATTCATTCTTAAAATATTGAGATTTTCTTGT
>JAZGEW010000149.1:0-46888 GCA_036478875.1 Promethearchaeia archaeon
TCTTTTTTTTTATTTTCTACTTTAATAATATTTAATAAATTTAGAATACAGATTTCTTTTATCTAAATTCATCGGAATTGAACTGGTCTTTTTCTTTTCATACTATTTCTATAACTTAACATCATTGAAATCAATAATTCTTTACCAAGATTTATTCTATACATTGAACTATTTTTCATAGGTCGAATTTTATTCATTATCTCATAATGATTTTTAATTTGATGTAATAAATTTAGGTTACTCGAATATAAAATTCCTTTATTACCCCCCGCAAAAGTTCCATCACCATCGTAAAAACCTAAAAGCCATGATAGTGCTAATAGAGCTTCCTTTTTTTTATAATATTTGTCTTTCTCATGATTTCTCTTATATTTGGCGAGATTTAAAGAATTTAGCACAAATTGAGGAAGTTTTTCAAAGTTTCTTGCATTGAACAGACCTTTGTTTCTTAAATCTTCTGCCATTGGTTTACAAGTAAATATTGCTTGTATAGAATGAATCCATTTTGGAGGTCTTCCATAAAAAGTATGAAATCGTTTAATGTGGTTAATTCTATCTATATCTAAACCAACAAACTCAGCAAATTTTAAAACTCTTTCTCGATCCTTTAAAGAAAGTTCAAATCTCAAACTATTATATTTATTCAAATGACCATCTGCGCAAAGAAATCCAAACCTATAAGTCTTTTCAGGAGTATTAATCTGAGAGAATATCTTTGGATTCTTGATTGTATATCTCTGATGGCTATATCCTTTTAAATCGGGATTTAATTTCTCAAATTTATCTATTAATGTAATACACCTATAACCTTTGTCTTCCATTAACTGCACAATTGAATCCCTAAATTGTTGTAGTCTTTCTTTTGAAAATTTAAAATCTGGTCTAAATCTCTTACTGTTTGGATTTAACTCATGAGAATATAAACTTTCAATCGAATTTGTTCCAGTCAAAATTAAACTCAATTCTTCCCATTTAAGAGGAATATCCATAGAGTCTTTTGCTAACTCACATTTTATTTTTGAAATGAATTCAAGTGTAGAGAACTTGTAATTTCTATACTCATCTACGATGATTAATGATCCTATTGCTTTGGCTCCTAACTTCTTTTTCAACTTTTCTTCTAAAATATTCAGTGCTTTTTCTGAAAATCTAAATCCAAATTGTTTAGCTTTAACTTTGCAAACACTAATATATCTAATATTTGTATCTCTCCATAAACTTGAAAGATCATTATCTGTGTACTCATGTATTCTGTCAGGAAATATTTTTACTAAGAGTTCAGAATGCTTCTGAATTTCACATCTAAGACTTTCCAACAGTCCTTTAGCTGAAAAAGGGTTTTCGATTTTGTTATTTTCCAGATTTATTCACACGGTTTAAAATTTAATGAAAAATATTTATATGATTTATATTATCATTTAGCATATAATTTTTGTTATTTATGTAGATTTATTTAAATAAAAAAACAAGGAGAGTGTTCGAGAAGAGATTTATAAAAATTAAATTAAATAAAATTTAATACTCCAGTAGATGAATTATGTGATGTAAGTAAAATTGAGGAAGTTATTGGTGGAGTAAGGAATATACAATTATTGTTAATTCAATCCCAAATCCAGAGATATATGGGATTATTATAACCATTTTTTTCTTTTTATTTATTATTTTCAAAAATAGGTTTTAATTGAAATAACTATTTGTCAATTAATTCAAAATCCAAAGTGATAAAAACCAAATAATTAAAAGGGTATTTAAAAAAATAATCTTTAAGGCAAATATTATTTGACTGAAAATATTGAAATTCAATAATTTAATCTTCCTAAGTCTATTTACTGGATTGTGTATTAGTTCTTCATTCGAATTCATATCAGATATATCTTTACAATATAAAATTGAAAAAAAAGATTTTAAAATTAATACTAGTCGATTAGATGACTCATGGAATATCTATTTAGAAAATTTTGGACTAGATATGGTTATTGATTTAAATAATTGCATTTATGTAATGGAGTCAGAACATTACTCTTGCGGATTTGGTTGTAGATATCATGGCGATTTAATTATAGTTAAGTATAACAACTCTGGTGATAAAATATGGAGGAATTACTTAGATGGATTTATAGCAGAACATTCTAGGATTGCTGTCGATTCAGAATCTAATCTATACTTAGCGAGTATGTTTGAGAATCAAACATTGGATGAGAATATGATTTTGCTAAAATTCAATTGTTCAGGTAATTTAGAATGGCAACAAACATGGAATAGCGGAGATAGTGGAGAAGTTATTGATATTGTTATCGACTCAGATGATAGTATATTTGTTTATGGAACTTCAGATTTAGCTGAAGCCTTTTATTTTGATTTATTTATAGTAAAATATAATAACTCTGGTGATCAACAGTGGTTTCATGTATATGAAGAATTAAAAGGAGATCATAGGGGTTGGGATATGGGGATTGACTCAAATGACAATTTAATATTTTCAGGGTATTCTTTTTTAATTGAAAATGAAACGTTGAATCACTATCATTGGTTAAGATGTTATAATCAATCTGGTGATCTAAAGTGGAATATTACTAGTAATAAGGGAGGTTTTTATTCCTTAGCTGTAGATTCTTTGGATAATGTGATTTCAGTAAATCGTACATCTATAGTAAAATTTGATAATTTAAGCAATTTAATATGGAAATATGATCATCAGATTGAACGCTCCTGGCAAGTTAAGATAGCTTTGGACTCATTTAGTAATATATATGCTGCTGCAAGTATTAGCATCCCGGAAGACCATCATACTTATGATCTTTATCTTATTAAAATTAATAGTTCTGGAAATTTTGATTGGTATTTGACTTGGGGTGGAGCTGGTGAAGATCATTTAAAAGCAATTAATATTGATTCAAATAATAACATCTATTTACTATCTGATAATTACTTAATTAAGAATCCAGAAAACAATGGTAAACCACTCACTAACATAAAATTATGGAATTTGTATATGATTTTATTTGGTGTATGTATATTTATTTCAGCAATATCGTTATATTTCATACTAAAACATAGAACTCCAAAAAATTTAAGAACAGAAATAAAATAGTTTTATAGCTTGCTTTTAAAAAATTAATTAACTTAACCTTATCCATATCTCATTAAATTAGTTGCCCAAGATGATTGTATATAAAGAATCATAAAAAGTGTCAAAAGTGATAGTATATTTGTTACTATAGAAATTTTCAAAACTTTTTTTGATGAAATAGGTTGATTTATTAATTCTAATTGCTCGAATTTTTTAAATTCAATACGATACAAAAGCCAATCAGAAACTATTACGATAATCTCAATCAAAATTAAGAAAAAATAAAATAAGAAAAAATAAAAGGTGGGAATATATTCAGGTAAAAATGCTGGAAAATATATAAAAATTAATTGACTAAGTGGAACAGAAACAAGATTAACTAATATTACTGATAAAAATAAATCTCCTTTCAAATCATAAGAGGATAGAAATCCATAAATAAGACCATATTTAACTAAAATAATGATAATAAAGGTTCCGATTAAATATTCTATTGGAAATTCCCAAAAGAAAGCTACTGCGTAGCGATCTACTAAAGAAATTGAAATACTCAAGTAGATAATTGCTAAACAAATGAAAGCAATATAAAAATAATTTCGTTTCTCCACAACAAATTTGTAGGAAAAATTATCTTATATGTATTTGGTAGACCAAAGGCTATTTGTCTTAATATATTACTCCAAATTTTAAATTGTTATGAAATAATCAAACTAATATAACATTTTCCTTCAATTGAACTTATACTTTGGTTACAATCTGGAACTAAAGCTGAGATAATAAACTATACACTAAACTTACATTAAATTAAATAAGGCTATGCTTGAAAAGATAATTGATTTCAAACCAATTCCTATGAGAAAGCAGAAGATAATAATCTGAAATTTCTTTACTGATATTTTAGGAGTAATTTGGTGTCCAAGTTTGGTCCCAAAGAATATTATTGGAAAGGCAAAAATGAATACCAAGATTAGTTCATAAGGGAACATATCTCCAAGAAAATAAAATGGAATTCTTGAAATTGATACCATGGTTCCAATTGCTGCGAAATTTCCAATAAAGCTTTCTCGATAATGTCCCGTCTTTTCTAAACATGCTACATTAACAGGTCCTGCAGCGCTAATTAAACCAGATAACAACCCAAAAGAAAAACCACCCGCATAAATGAGAGGAGATGTTGTATTAATTTCATCCTTCACTTCAATACTTTTTGAATTTTGGAAATAATTGATTAATTTAAAAGAAGAATAAATTAAAATAAAACATCCTAGAATTAACTCAATCCATTCTACTCTTACAATTATTATTAAATAGGTTCCTAGAATTGTAGCGGGAATCCCCAATGAGAGAAATCGGAAAAAATATCCTTTGTCTAGGAATTTTCGATATTTGATAAAATTGATTAAAGCAGGAAATGTACCCCAAATATTAACCAATATCACCGCATTACGAATCCCGATTATTGGAGTTATAATAGGTATTAAGATTAAAGCATCTCCAAATCCAATAATCCCATAAACCATACTCGAGAAAAAGATTGCAATCAATGAAAGATAAATAATCATACTATTAAGATTTCAAGAAATTAAAATGTAAAAAACTTTTCAGATTAGTATTTCACTGACAAAAAAATCAATTTTTGAAGATATTTCGTAATTTTCCAAGATTTTAAGCATTGGCCTCTATTTTTATTTCACCATCCTCATTATCTTGATTTTGTTCAAGTATTTGATAATCCCCCAGCTTTCTTATATTTGTAAAAAGCCATACTAAAATAATAGAAATAATTCCTAATATTGAGGATAAAATAAAAAGAAACACAATTCCAAGGATTTCTGCTAATGGGCCTGAAATTAACATTCCAATAGGAGTTATTGCGGTTGCAATAGTTACAGAAATTGAAAGAACCCTTCCTTGTTTATCTGCTAAAATATGAATATTTGAATCATTACATTCAAAATCTTAGTCTTCCCCTTTATCCTTGTTAAAGTTAGATTATTGTAGCAGAAATGATTTGATCAATTTCTTTCCAAAAATCTCTAAAAGTGATTAATATGTTTCATTGATTTTTTTCTGGGGACTTTTTTTCTTTTTTCCAAAAAGAATTTTTTGATTTTTTTCGACAAATATAGGTCCAAAACCAGTTAAATCCTCTAATGCACCTTTTATCCCTTTAATCCGTCCTGTTTTCGTATAAGTTATTTCAGTATACTTAATTGCTTTAAATACTTGATAAGGTGTTTTAAACTTATCTATTAATGTACTCGCTTTTTTAGAACCAATATCAGCTAAACCTTCTATTATAAAAGACCTTCTCTCTTTTTTAGACATTGCTTTGGGGGCTTTTCTTGAAAATATGGGCATGCTATCTTTTACTTGTTCCCTGTAAGCAATCCTCTCAACAACAATTGCAGTATCTTCCAAATTCCTAGTTGGAATTACAGAGACACCTAATTTATAAGAAATAAATGAGAGGGCTCCATATATTGATGAGATTTTCATACCAGTATTATCAAACACATTATCATTCAAACCTTCTAATATTAAGATTGGATATTGATATGTATCTTTTAATCTAAGTAGCTGTTCAAACAACCTATTATCCATTATTGAGGAAACAAAATCAAATCCTTCTTTTCTTTCAATAGCTACCTCACTAGAAACAACAATATCTGCAATGTCTAATTGTTTTGATTCATAGGTTATTATTTCTTTTTTTTTATCTAATAGAGCCATTAACTTCTGTTCTCTATTATCTATAATTACATGGAGAGGTTTACTTTGAGTCATCTTACTATTTTAAAATTGATATCCTCAGTATTAAATCTTTCATCTCTATGTTATTAAACTAAAAATTAAAAATTTAATAATAAAATTAAATTATATTTAAAAATTTCGATTCAACTTAGGAAATGATATAAAATTATAATGAAAAGCAAATTCAATTAATCTATAGATTAATTCACCATAAAATCATGCAGAAATTTAATTTATATTCAAAGAAGGTTTTATCATTATGTAGATATTTCAGAATAATTTTAAACAGTTTTGAATATTCCCTCTCATAGGAGTTTAAATCCATCATAAGGGTATCAATAATTTTGCGTGTACTACTAGTAAAACCGGAAAATCCAAATGTTTACAAGTATGGGCCTCAATCAAGTGTTGTGTATCCCCCATTGGGATTGGAATACATAGCAGCGAATATCGATGATATTGCTGATGTACGCATAATTGACATACGTACTAAAAAATTAAATTTAAATGTATACGAGAAAATAATCAAACAGTTCCAGCCGGACTATGTTGGAATTAGTGTGAATTATAGTTCTCAAATTCATCTCTCTCACAGAATCGCTATCATTGCGAAGACTTATGGTTCTCGAACAGTTGTAGGGGGGTGGCATCCTACACTGGTGCCTAGTGAAACACTAGAGTTCAAATCAATCGACATAGTAGTAAGAGGGGAGGGAGAAATTACTATGCGTGAGCTAATACAAAGTGACAGTCCAATTGGAGTCGCTGGATTATCGTATAAGCTGAATGGAAAACAGATTCACAATCCTGACCGAGAATTGATGGATTTAAAGCACATTCATTCTCCAAACCGTCAGTTTCGTTCAGCATCAGCACAGAAAACCTATAAATTTTTTGGTTTCCCAGTTGATTCCATTGAAACTGGTCGAGGCTGTCCATTCAGATGTAATTTTTGCTGCATCCATCATTTCTATAAAAAAACATACCGACGGCGTGCAACTCAAGATATCATTAATGAATTACAATCTATTCAGATTAAAAAGCGATCCAGTTTCGTCTTCATTGTTGACGATAATTTTGTAGTGGATAGGAAATTGGTAGTGGAATTATGTGATGCAATTATTAGAAACGGCATTAAAAAATACTTCATAACTCAAGCCCGTGTTGATACGATTGTGAAATATCCTAAAATTTTTGAGAAGATGGCAGATGCGGGATTTTTTTACTTGTTTTTGGGATTGGAAAGCTTCTCAGATCAAACATTGGAAAAACTCAACAAACGAATTAAATTCAGACAGATCAAGTTAGCAATAAAGATACTTCACGATATTGGATATATCATTCAAGGAAACATTATATTAGGTGCAAACATCGAAGATACGAAGCAAGATCTTGAATCTACGATTGAGATCGCGAGATCATTAGAAATTGATATGCCCACCTTTTCCTTAATGACCCCCTATCCCGGGACGAAGCTAATGGAGCAAGCATTGAGAGAGGATTTGTTGCTCACTAAAGATTGGAAAGATTATAATTGGTCAGTTCCTATTCTTAAGTATCCAAATTTATCATCAGATGACTTGAGCTATTATTTTGCTAAGGCTAACGAAGAATTGTTGTCTTTTAAAAAAGCTATGTCAGGAATTAGACGATTCATTAGATCACGGGGATTAAGTTATCACATTTCACGTATAAGCCCAGTTGATATATTTAACATGGTCTTACAGATATTAAAGAACTTGAAAATTTTATTTGAAAATTAATGAAATTACAAATCTTTATTTTTCTCTTATCTTAAGTATTTCGGCCTGTTGTAAGGTGCATAAGTGCCGTACTTAAAAAGAATAGCTTATTTGCATTAAGTATAGAAGTGCTAGAAAAATGATCTGTGTTATAATTTATTACATTATAAAAAAATGAATTCTTAGATCGTTTAAAAATATCTGCAACCTTCAGAAAAGAATTATATTTTAATTCAGTACCAAATGTTTTAGGGGATTCATAAGCAGGAGCCCCGGGGAAAATGTGATATGGCTCACTCATTATTGTTATTGGTTTCAGATTAGATTTTCCATATTTCAAAAGACAGTTCATTGCAAACTCAAAATCTTTGATAACATCAAAACGAGTCTGGAATGGAAAACCAATTGTTAACCATATTCTTAATGTCATTCGGAATAAATTCGCATTTTTAATTAATTCTAGAACTTGACTTTTGGGAAATTTAAAAGTCGGATCACAGAATTTAGTAATTTTTTGTTGAACTCTTGATGACAATGTTCGAGGAGAAATACTAATTGAAGAATATCTACGAGAAAAAGTCTTATAAAATACTTTCCACATTTCTTTAGGAAAGGGTAAGCGCCATATCTCTAAGTCCCCGCTAATATCTAATTTTTCTTTTTGTATCAATCCAAATAGTTTTTTCCAATATTTTAAATTGGCAGGATAAGTGCCATGCCCAAAAAAAACACTTGAAATTTTAAACTTGTTAAGGATGATGCTGATATCTTCTACCACCTTTTCTGGGCTTCTAAGAACAACTTCCTTGCGACCCGAGATATATTCTTGAGCTCTTTGACCTCCACCACAATAAGGACAATTAAAAGGACAACCTCTTCCTATGGGAAGATTGAATGCGATTCCCATCATTTGTCTACTACATTCAAAGTATTGTTTTGCATTTTTTAGAAGTGATACATTTGTAAAATTTAGGTTATCCAAAGTTTTTGCTGTATAGGTAAGAGAATTAACCCTTATTTGTTTAGAGGAATCTCGATAAGATAAATTAGGAATCGAATCTAAAGATTGATTTTTTTTGACACTTTGAACATATTTTAGAAGTGGAACTTCACCTTCTCCTCTAATTATACCATCCACAGCTTTATAATATTTTAAAATTTGATTATGGTAATATGACGCACTATAACCTCCAAGAATTACCTTTGCATTGGGATTTACTTTTTTTACGATTTTAGCAACTTCAATAGCACCATGAGCATTATGTATCCAATGTAAATCGATTCCACATACATCAAAATCAATATTTTTAAGAAAATTAGTTAATTCCCAATTACGATTTATGTATTGCTCTAAAGGATAATTTATAATTTTAACTCCAAATCCTTCTTTCTCAAGGAAATCCGCAATAGCGAAAACACCCATTGGAATGAAAATAAAGGAACCTCGAACAAATTTAGCGTTTTTACCATATTCTGGTTTTAAACTTCTGGGCGGGTGAATAAATAATACGTCGTAATTTTTCAAGGTAAGTACCATAAAATTTGAATAAATATTGGTTCTTAATACTATTTAAAAATTAATGAGGCATGTATTAAATAATTAGCATTTGACTTATTATTTTAATAAAACTGCCCTTAAAATTATCAATTTTTTTAGAATTACGCATTTATTTCGATTTCTTTAGAGCTCTTTGTAAATGCTTGATTTAAACCTCTTAAATAATCGGATATTTCCGACATATGGTATAATTTATTCTTTATTAAAATAAAGATTAAAAATAGCAGACCTATGGTTTCTGTAATCAATACAATTGGATTTGTCCATAGTTGCTTAATCCAATATAATAAGGGTTCCTCAAGAAAATGAAATTCATAAGAAATAAAAGGGTAGAATAAAGGAACATAAGGGATATCTAATATTAAATGAAAAATAAGACCAACAAGAAAGGGAAATGAAATTGTTTTATTTCTTTTAGTTGAAAAATAAACGATTAGGAAACTTATAGTTATGAATAATAAGTTATGAGAAAGAAATCTCCCATTTCCTAACCCTAAAAGGTATAATGGCTTATCAACAATATCTGGAAGTAAAGCTCCTATTAATAGGGAAAATCTATTTATTTTCAGTTTCTTTATTTGCGGAACTTCAGTAAATATTAAAGGTAGAGCAGCATGAAATATTGGATAAATTTTATTTCCCTCTTAATTTTTTATTATAATTGCCAACTATTAAAAAAATAGAAAAAATAGAATATAATAATGAACACAATTAAAAACTCAATTGATAATATTAAAGATCTTTTAGCTAAATAATTATAGGAGGATAATTTTTCATGATATAAATCTAATTCCTTAAAAAGATCAGTAATTTTTACGGTTCCCAATCCTTGAGCATTAGGATCATAATTCAAATTTATACTCGAATTTTTTATTAAATCTATAATGTCATTATAAACCATTTTTGGATCAAATTCTTTAATTAATGCTATTAATCCCACACCAATTGAAGCAGAAACACTAGTACCAGAAACCTTTACTCTTAAATTATTAGATAATGGCACTGAAATGTTGGAACCATGTAAACATAAGTCTGGTTTTGTTCTTTCGTCTAATGTAGGGCCTCTTCCGCTAAAATTAGGCACAGCAAGATTCTTTGTGAGGGCTCCGATTGTAATAATTTTTTCTGCTGCTCCTGGGCTTCCAATCGTATATGATTCTGGACCAAAATTGCCAGCAGGACATACAATTATTATTCCTTTATCAACTAATAGATCACAAGCTAGAGATAGGATATCTTTTCCATCAGAACAATCCTTTGTGATTAATGAAATCAGTAGTATATCAATATTAATATTTTCTCCAATAATTTTATCAAAAACTTGTAAAATATCGGAAAAATAGTACTCTTGATTTGAATTGGAGATATTAAAATCAATATAATTCACATTTGGAGCAATTCCAATATAATTATCATCAATATTTTTAAAATGATTGCTAATTACACTAGCCATTATAGTTCCATGTGTGATTTCTTTTTTAATGCTCTTTGGATTGTTAATTTTTACTTTCCCGTTGAGGAAATACTGCTTAGAATTGATTTTAGATATTGCTGTAAAGTTTTTGTTTATTCCCTCATCAATAATTCCTACATTTACATTTTTTCCAGTATATGAGATTTGGGAATTTTTATAATCATTTATTTCTAAAACTTCAAGTACATCTAACATTGATAAAAATAGTATTTGATCTTCTTCGATCTTTTCTACCAATTTTTCTTTTTCATAATTGATAATTTGGGCTTTCTCTAAATTTAAATAGAGAGAAGGTATAAAATCTATCTTGCCTAAAAATTTTAAATCTTTATTTTTCTCTAAGAACTTTTCTCGATTTGAGAGATCTTTAAATGAGAAAATTAATCTATATTGTTGGTTTTTTGGTTGAGATGTAATTTTTTCTTTAAAAAGAGAGTAAATCGTCATATTTATCCTCGTAATGATATGCTAACTAAATTTATATTCTTTCAAAACTTCTTCGATTTCATAATTTCCGTGTACTAATTTACTGATGGCGCTGACCATTTTTGTAGGATCTTCTGATTGAAAGATATTTCGTCCGAAAGCTATACCCGCTCCTCCAGCTTGTATTGAATCATAAACCATTTGAAATAATTCGGGGATAGTATCCATTTTAGGACCACCTGCAATTATGATTGGAACATGACTGACACTTTTAACAATTTCTTTAAAAGAATCAATATCTCCAGGGTAATTTGTTTTAACAAGGTCCGCTCCTAGTTCTACGCCAGCTCTAACAGCAATATTCACGACTTCTGGATCATTTTCATCTTTAATTTTTTTACCTCGGGGGTACATCATAGCTAATAATGGGATCCCCCATTCCCTTGAATTTTCTACAACTTTACTCGCATCTTGGAGCATTTCTGGTTCTTCATCAGCACCAATGTTAATATGTATTGATACAGCATCAGCACCCATCTTCAAAGCTCTTTCAATCGTACAGACTAAGACCTTTCTATTTGGATCTAACGATAGATTTGTTGCTCCAGATAAATGAATTATTAGCCCAATATCCTTACCGTATTGCCTATGACCTGCCCCTACCATGCCAGAATGCATCAATACAGCATTTGCCCCACCTAAAGTTACTTTATCAACCATTTCAGCTATATTTTCTAATCCTTTGATCGTCCCCATTGTTAATCCATGATCCATAGGAATAATAATCGTTCTCTTACTTTTCCGGTCAATGATTCTTTCTATCCTAATCTTCTTGCCTATATTCAATATTAAATCTTAGCCTCTATACCAATAAACTTATCATTAGTAATGAGAATAATAATATAAAATTATATTTATAAAAAGCGATTTGTTCTTACCAAGGTCTTTTTATGTAAGAATTCCTAGCTAAACCTAATTTTTTAGAGTGATTTTCATTAAAATGAGTACCTCTACTCTCTTTTCGAGATAATGCACACCTAATTAAAAGCTCTGCTACCATCGATAAATTTCTTAGTTCTATCAAATTCTTATCAACTTTATAATTCCAATAGTAATAATCTATCTCTTCTGAGAATATATTCATACGTTTTAGAGCTCTTTTTAAACGCATATCTGATCTGACTATCCCAACAAAATTCTGCATTAATGTTCTAATTTCATCCCAATTCTGTGTTATCACTACTGCTTCTGTTGATGGAACGGCATTTCCGATTTCCCATTCTGGAAAATCTTTGATTTTTAAATTTGGAGCGTGTTCTACTAAATAAGTTGCACATTCATGTGCACACACTAAGCCTTCAAGTAAAGAATTACTTGCTAATCTATTTGCACCATGAAAGCCTGTACATGCAGCTTCTCCAATAACATGGAGATTCTTAATTTCTGTTTTACCTTCAATTTCAGCCATCACACCTCCACAACAATAATGAGCAGCAGGAACTACAGGAATTGGGTCTTTTGTTATATCAATATTAAATTCTAAGCACTTTTCATAAATTCCTGGGAAATGACTTTTAATAAAATTAGAATCTTTATAGGAAGCAATATCTAAGAAAATATAATCATCACCAGATTTCTTCAATTCGGCATCAATAGCTCTTGATACAATATCACGAGGTGCTAAATCTTTTTGAGAATGATATTTTTCCATAAACTCATTTCCTCTTATATCTTTCAAGATAGCTCCCTCTCCTCGCATAGCTTCTGTGATTAGAAATGATTTTGCATAAGGATGATATAAACATGTAGGGTGAAATTGATAAAATTCCAAATTAGATATCATAGCACCTGCTCTATAAGCCATTGCAATACCATCACCTGAGACTACATCTGGATTTGTGGTATATAAATAGATTTTTCCAGCTCCCCCAGTAGCTAAAATTGTAGATTTAGCTGCAATATTATGAATTTCTTCAGATTCTTGCTCTAAAACGTAAGCACCATAACACTTTAGGTCTTTAACATAAAGATTAACTCCACACCATTTTTCCTTTATTTCTATGTTCTTCAACTTTTTTACGTTATCTATAAGTGTTGTTTCAATGCTTTGTCCAGTTTGATCATTCACATGAAGAATTCTTCTTTCTGAATGTCCTCCTTCTTGTCCTAAATTGTATCCTCCATCGTCATTTCGAGAAAATTCTACCCCCAAATCAATTAATTCATCTAACCTCTCAGGAGCTTGAGTTATTATCTTTCTCACAATTTTTTCATTACATAGCCCATCACCAGCTATCATTGTATCTTTAATATGCTTTTCAAAATTATCACTGCTATTTGATACACAAGCAATACCTCCTTGGGCATAGTAAGTACTACTTTGGTATAAACTTTCTTTTGTTATCAACAATATTTCTTCGTTGGGCAATAATTTAGAAAGCTTTAACGCTAGAGAAAGTCCAGATATTCCACTTCCAATAATTAAGAAATCTGTTTTAATCTTCAATGGAAATTATTTAAATTTTCCTTATTATTGTTAGAATTTATTTTAAAATACCATTAATTAAATTAAAATTTTATTACATTAATCGCGAAGAAATCTTTTTCAAGAGTTTATTTTCCAAGTTTTTTATGTATCTCTTCAATTTTTCCTTTTATGACTTCTATATACTGTTTTTGTTCAAGTCGATTAAAGATTTTTAGACTTTCCTCGTAATTGTGTAAAGCTTTCTTATATTGTCCACACATAACATATACTCTCCCAAGATTATAAAGATCGCGTGCAATTCCCATTGGGTCTCTTAATTGTTGATCTACCTCGAGTGTTTCTTTATACATTCTTAATGCTTCATAGTAATTATCAAAAATTTCATAAATTTTTCCAATATTACTAAGACTAGCTGCTTTATTAGATAATTCCCCAAGGTTTCCAAAAATTAAAACTGCTTCTTCATATTTCTCAAGAGCAGACTGATGATCCTCTTGAATCATGTTTATTGATCCTATTTTAGTTAAAAGAAGGCCTTTCTTTGACAAATCGCCGATATCATTCGCAATGGTTAAAGCTTCGCTGTATTTTTCCTTTGCAAGGTCATAATTCGCACGATTATTATGAATCATACCTATATTATTTAGGTAAATTATCTTCATTAAGGGATCTCCTAATCGTTCTTCGATATTCAAAGCTTCTTGATATTTTTCCAAAGCTTTTTCAGCTTTTCCTTGAGCTAAATAAACAGAACCCATGTTATTGATGCATCCTGCCTTTTTTGCTAAATCCCCTAATTGATCAGCATATTGTAAAGATTCATTATATTTTTCTAAAGCTTTCTCATAATTTTTAAAATCATCATAGACCCTTCCTATATTGTTCAGAAGAATGATTTTTCCATAAAGATCTCCTAAAAGATCTGAGATTTGTATTGCTTCATCATAATATTTAATTGCTCGATCATTTTCATCGTTAGCTTTGTAAATCATCCCTATATTATTTAAAAGTGCTGCTTTACGATTTAGATCCCCTACTTTTTCAGTAATTTTAACAGCTTCTAAGTAATTTTCTAATGCTAAGTTAAATTCATGACGAACTTCATGTACTCTTCCTATATTATTCAAGCAAGATATTTTGCTTGCTTGATCCCCTAATCTTTCAACAATTTCTAAAGATTTACGATAGTGTTCAAGCGCTTCATCATATTTCCCTAAAGTTAAATAAATAGATCCTATATTGTTTAGATCTGTACTTTTGCCAGCGATGTCATTTAAAGATTCATCAATTTGTAATGCATTCTCATAATATTGTAAGGCATTTGTATAGTTTCCCTTGATTTGATTAATCATACCTAAAAAATTAAAAAAATAAGATTTTGAAGATAAATCATTGACTCCCTCTGCGTTTAAAATACCCTTTTCTGAACAACGACTTGCTGCTCCAATTTCTTTTAAATAATAAAATAATTGGCATGCAAATTTGTATTTTTCAATTTTAGGTGTATCCTCATATATGGGTTTTATCCATTCTGAAAATTTAGGAATTACTTTTTCTAATTCAAATAAATTTACTTCGTTTATAGGAAGATATGGTAAGAAAATATTCCATAAATATGTCTGGATAAATTTACTTGTGTTTGTTCTAATTAAAATTACTTCAAAATCGCCAGTAGAACTTATGTCTGTTAACATTTGTTCTAGGGAAGATTTTTTTCCTTGAGAGATTAAATCCTCTATCTCTCTTATTTTCAAAATTACGGGATGCGAATTTTGAGCATGTTCAATCCATATAATGCGATTTAAATAAGGCATTTCCCTTAATGTTGGACCTATATCAAAATCATCACTACCAGAATATCCTAGAACCACCAAGGTTCGCTTATTCATTAAGTTAAATACAATAGGTTTTTTATATGGCTCAATTGTGAATGTCTCCCCTTCTCCACGCTCTTTTCCTAAAGCACTCATGGTAGTGATGAGAGAATCCCTGGTATCATTACCAGTGATAATATTACGTTTAGATCCATGAATCTTATATACTGGGTATTTGTTTGATTTTATAAGGTTATCTGGATCTTGGTAAAAGATGTAATCTTCCTTAGAAATAATGGGTATAATGTCCTGATGCCATTCATCATCTAGAACGCGCAATAAAGCTTGTTCGATCAAATAATCAAAATTAGTTGTTATTACGTAATGTCCCCTAGTAATAATATTACCTAAAAACATATGAATTAGATTTGGTTCAGTAACCTGTTCCAAATAATCTAAGAATTTCAAATCTTCATCAAATACATCCTGAATCTTCTCTACTACTAGTTCATAACGAAGCATCCCAAGTGAAAGCAAATTCTCTATTTCTTCTGGAGGAGCACATAATTCTAATAAACCCCTAACAATCTGTATCGCAGAGGGCATATTTGTAGGAGAATCCATAGAGATTCCTGCTCCTACTAAGAATGTATATCTACGTTTTGGGGTGAATAAGGATTCAATATCCTCTTTGTATTCTATAAACGGGATATCATCAACCATGGTTAATTCCTTTAGTAATTAAAGAGTCTTATGTCTATAATCTATTATACAACTTTAATACTTTTGAAGTTAATCATAATTTTTTTTAAATTGGAAAATTTTCAATAGATTAAAGTTCGAAGAGGATTAGAATAGACTTTTCTTCATTGAACTTAATCTCATAATTAAATGAAATTTCTATAAAGAATTATGTCGAAAATACGAAATGTGTTATTTCTTTGTGCAGGAAATACATGTAGATCACCTTTCGCGTCAGAATTTGCGAAATGGTTGAAAAATACAAACTTTATCAATGAACTAAGAGATGTAGACTTTGATTCTGTTGGACTATACCATTATTACGAGACAGCTCAAGATGGAACAGTAAATTATTTGCACTCTAAAGGTATAGACATAACTGATTTTAGAACAAAAAGAGTTTATGAGGCTTTAGTAAA
This sequence comes from Promethearchaeia archaeon, assembly GCA_036478875.1. Classification (GTDB taxonomy): domain Archaea; phylum Asgardarchaeota; class Lokiarchaeia; order Sigyniarchaeales; family SOKP01; genus Loki-b32. Next base: position 16,487 of record JAZGEW010000149.1, read on the forward strand.
AAAACAGGATATTATCTTAGCTTTTGAACAAAAGAGACATATTAATAAATTAAAAAGAAGATTTAAGAATTTAGACCTTGATGAAAAAGTGTTTTTACTTTTAGAATATGCTGGTGAAACAGAAAATTTGGAGATTGAAGACCCATTCTATTTAGAACAAGAAGAATACAATGTAATTCTTAAAAGAATTGAAAATGGTGTTATAAAAGTTATAAAAAAGATAATTGAAATAAATAAAAAAAATTAAATTCTCTATATAGTCATTTTCTCATAAACTTCTGACTGAAATATTTCTCTATTAAAAATTTCGTTTGATCAAAAGTCTTCACATTTCCTACAAAATTCTTAAGATCTTGGTCGAAAGTGTGTTCAAATTCTCTTGAGAACTCATCAAGTTTTTTAAACAAAACAGGTAATTCCATTGATGCGATTAGTGTAGTTATGTGATATTTACCATACGTAAATATAAGATTTGCTCCCTCCTTGTCAATTTTCCTTAGCTGTTTTTTACTACGAGTTATCTCAGATATGATACTAATCACCCCGCTGAGTACACCTGAGACTAGATCTTCATCGATTTGTTCACCTTCCTCTAATGATATATCTTTTTCAAAATTATGAGTATAAAGACATACGCCATGCCTACTAAACACAAACAGAGTTTTTAGTGTATTTGCCCATTTACTATCTTTTGATACTAGAGTTTCTTTCGCTGCCATCATCCAAATAAGTAATAAAATTAATACAAAAGGAATATAACGAGTTGGTAATTCAGGTATAAAATTGTTTAATTCTGGGTATGTAGCATACAAATCATTTATCCATCTGCTAAAAAAAAAACCTAGTAAAACACCTACAAAAATTAATGACATAAAAAGACCGTTGATACGTCCTCTATATTTCAAATTCCCTCTTTCAGTCGAAAAATCACCTGATACAGTAAAAACAGCGAGTAAAAGAGGAGCTAATGAACACCCGTAATAAATTGAGAGATAAATTTGAGTTGGCATTCCAAAAATGTAATCACTCCCAAAAAACGAACCCGATGATATTAAAAAAAATGATAACACGAATATCCCTAATACTATTGAGATTTTTCTCCCAATATTATCAAAAAAACAACCCGCAATAATAACATAGATAAAGGTTGTCAATGAAAATGTAACAATTTCAATGTTCAATCCAAAATGTGCCACAAGATCCCCTAGAATAAAGCTTAATATCGTAAAACTGGTAGAATATCTAAAGAAATGTTTCTCAAAAATAATGTTTATAAATTTCTCATCAGATTCAAGCCTTTCTTCTGTTTCTATATACTTGTATTCTCTTGAAGCCCAGTAAACTCCGGATAGAAGAATAAGGCCAAGTATAAAGAATAGATTATATAAAAATTCGATGTAAGCGAAAATAATACTTATAACGCTGAAAAGAACGCATATTACAATTAAAAAGGCTGTAATACGACCCCTATTCAAGATATTAGTTTCATGAATTAATGTTGAAAACCATACTGTTGTCATTTGCGTAAAAGCTATAACGGCTATGACAAGTCCAATTGATTCTACCAGAGTCCCGTGAAAAATTGTTAAAAATAAACCCGAAATGCATACCAAGAAAGCAATATTAAAAAAAAGAGTCTTATTTTTAACTTTATCAGCAGTACTACCTGAAATTAAAAAACATACAGCAATTAATACTAAAATCCCAAGCAATTGGTCTTCTGATGGATAAACCAGATCAGGATTAAATACTACGTATTTGAATATGATAATTTCAAGAGTTAAAACAATTGATAAGAACGATAAGAATAAATAAATAATTGCTTTTTTCGATATGTCTACATCTCTAATAAATATCTTATAAAACCAGTTTTTTAAGGCGGCTTTTTTCATTACCTCTTTATTTTCTTCCTCTCTCATTTCTCTCTTTTAAAAGGTTGATATTATTTGCTGTAATAATCATTATGTCAATCTTCTATTTATTTTTTATTTAATTTATGGTTATTGATTTCTCGTAAATTTTATTTGAAATAACAAATTTTTAATATTTGATTAAATGTGAGTAAAATTAAGAACGTTCTCTTTGTATGCTTAGGAAATACAGCAAGATCTCCAGCTGCAGAATATTTAGCTCGATATTATACTAAAAAACTTGAAGTAGATTTAGAAGTTGATTCTTGTGGCTTTTTCAATGCCTTTAGTTATATCCAACCAGAATCTCGTAAGTATTTGGAGTCTAAAGGAATTAAACATTCAGATTTTATTCCAAAAGTAATTAACCGTAAATTATTAGAAAAGCAGGACTTAATACTCACAATGGAATATAAACATTCACATGATATTATAGGTAACTTCAATCTTATAAAAAATATTGAGAGAAAAACTTTTACATTAAAAGAATTTAATGGAGAAACTCAGAACATAGATATAATTGATCCTTACTATACGTCAACTGAGAATTATAAGAAAGTTCTTAGAGTTATCGATGAACATGTTGAAAAAGCAGTGAGAAAAATAATAGAAATAAATGAATCCTCAAAGAAATAATTCAGCTTAATTAATTCAGCTTCCTTTTAGTAAAACGAAAATATAAATATAGTTCACTAGGTGATATTTTTAATGGATCAAATAACGATAAACAATTCCATTGTTGAAATTTTCGTAGGGGATTTAACCAATATTGAACAATATGATGCAATTGTGATTCCTACTAATAGTAGACTTTTACCTAGTGGTGATCTAAGGTGTAAAGTTTTGAAAAAAGCCGGAACACAAGTACAAGTTGAATGTAATAAAATTATCAACAAAATAATTCAAATTTCTGTGGGAAAGTCTATCGTTACTTCAGGGGGTAATTATATAAACTATATAATACACACAAATGGTCCAAGACCAGGGCAAGGAAATGAAGGGAAAAAACTAATGCTGTCTACTTGGAATTCATTAATCCTCGCGGATGAAATAGGCGTCATTTCACTTGTTTTCCCTCCTCTCTCTATAGAAATGAGAGGAATCACTTCTAAATTATGTGCTGAAGCAATGCTTCCTACATTTAAAAAATATCTTGTAGAGAAAAACCAAAATTTAAGAAATATATCAGTTTGTCTAGAGATTGAAACTGATTATAAAGAATTTGAAAAGGTTCTGCTGGGTTTATCTGGTTAAATTATTACCATTTATTTTTCTTCTAATTTTTCAAGTCTTAATATATGAAAAGATTCACAATTTTTTGTTACATTTAGTTCTCTTGGATTTGGCTTATTACTCGCTTCTTTTGTGAACTCTACTAGCTCTGCGGGATGACTTGCATGGTTTATCATTTTACTACTTCAAGTTCTAGGTGGATTACGTGTCTCTCCTGATATGGTACTTTTAGATTTTATACCAACATCTTTAGCACTAAGAATAATAACAGGTGTAATGAGAAATGGAAGCATTGCATTTGATCCAGTTGGATTAAATTTAATATTAATTACTATATGGGGAATAGGCTTAATCCTTCTTGGTATTCTTCTATTTCGGCGAAAAACAGCAATTCTATAATATATGTTCCATAAGAACATACTTTCTTTTTTAAATTAAATTTTTAAAAAATTATGTGCTTTCATTATTAATTTTATTCTTTAGGATTAGAGGATTTAAGTTTGGAAATAGATCAATTTAATAAAAGAATTCAAAATGATGTGTCAAATATTAACCCATTAAAAGGCTTTGAAATCATTTCTGAATCTATGGTTTATAAAATACTTGATGTATTCGGGGAAAATAGTCTTCTATCTATATTATACCAAATAGGTTCTGGTCCTGGCGAAATAATAGCTGAAAGAATAAAACATCAGTATAATAAGGACGAATTTGAAATTCTTGAACTTATTGAAATCTTAATGAACGAATTGAAAGATTTTTATTCATTACAGATTCGAGAGATTCAACAATCCCCAGAAAAAATAAGAATGATTATTGAAAATTATTGTTTTCTTAGAGAACCTATTAAAAATAGAGAAAAATTACAATTTGGTAAAGCTTTTTGTAGAATAAACAAAGGTTATTTCGAAACAGCATTTAGAATATTATTAGGAGATAAGATTAAAAAAATTGAAATAAATTTTCTAGAAAATGATGAGCTAAGAGATTGCTGTATCGAAGAGCTTAATTTTTATTTTTAAAAATTATCTTTTTTTTAAAAAATTTGTATTAGGGGTGTTTATTTTCTACATTTGGGCTCCAAAATTCTAATGAAGAGAGTAAATCACTCTTTCCTACAAATCCAATTATTTCTTTACTATCTTTTCCTTCCACGATTAAAAGTAGAGGATCTTTCGTCAATTTATTTAATTTCTTTAATACTTCTTTTCCTGACAGGTTATCATCTATATATTGAAATTCAGAGAGTCTTATCATTAAACTACCCACATTATATTTTGATCTCTCCCAAAGTTGTATTTTCCTAATATCTTTAAAATATATTAATCCTACAATCTCATCATTCTGAATTACAGGGAAATATGATTTTTTATAAGGAATAAAATACTCACTTATTGCTAAATTGAGATCTTTATTAAATGGTATTCCTATGAATGGCACGCTAAGTATATCTTTAACTCCAATACTTGATAATATCATTTCATTTTTAGTCTGTAGATACGATTGTTTTGCCGCAGAATTCATGAAAGAACCGATTAAAATTAACCAGATTCCACTTAATAGACCAGTAGTGAACATTTGGAAAATACCATAAATTATAAACCCATAACCAATAATAGTTCCTACCTTAGAAGCTATTTTCGTCGCTGATAACAGATCATTTTTTCGACTCCACAAAAATGCCCGTAATATTCTCCCTCCATCAATTGGAAAAGCAGGAACTAGATTAAAAAGACTTAATCCTACATTTGAGATGCCAGAATATAAAAATATTATAGATATAACCATAGGTAGATTTACTGGTAAGAAAAACAATGCTAGTAATCCCAATCCTATTAATAAACTTGATAATGGTCCCACTATAGAAATAATCATTTCAGATTTTGGCGTTCTTGGTTCTTCTTCTATTTTAGAAACACCTCCAAAAAGATAGAGCTCAATTTCTCTAACAACAAGCCCATATTTCTGTGCTACAATTGAATGACTTAATTCATGAATTAGTATTGAAAATAGTAAGATTAAACCATTACTTAAACCTACTATTATTAATTCAATTAGAGACGCATTTGATACGAGTGAAAGATAAAAACTCGTTGAATAAAAACCTACTAGTCCAATAATTAATAACGTTGATAAATGGAGCTTTATATCAATCCCATAAACTTTAGCTATTTTTATATTTCAAACCTCTTTTTTACTTTATAATTTTAATATTTTCCATTCTTCAAAAAACTTGATACTTTATACTCAAAATAAAGATTTCTAAGCTAATAATGAAATTTGATCTATTAATTTTATTTGATTATTAATCTAAACTATATTTTAATGGTAGATTATATTTTAAAATTAATCTTGATTTTATTTTAGCGAATAAAAGACTGGTTTTTAAATGTATGGCTAAAAAGGTAGTGAAATTTACATATCCATTCAAGTAAAAAAACTATATTATTTTCTCTTTTGAAAAAAAAATATAATATATGTTAAATTTAACATCACAAAAATTCCATATAAAAATTAATTTTAAGAGGTTGAAATAAAAAAATGGCTGATATTAAAAATATTGTAGCATTAGGCGTAGGTCTTATGGGTGAAGGTATTGCTCAAGTTGCTTTAATGGCAGGTTACAATGTCACATTAGTTGATATCAAAGATGAGTTAGTTAATAAAGCGTATTCAGGCATAGAAGTAGGTCTTAAAAAATCTGAAGAAAAGGGTAAATTAGGAGAAGGTGTCACTGCAGCAGATTTAATAGCAAGATGTAAGAAATCAACTGATCTAGCATCTGCTGTAAAAGATGCTGATATGGTTATCGAGGCAATTGTAGAAAAAATGGGTCCTAAAAAAGAAGTATGTAAGACGATAATGGATAATGGTCCCTCTCATATCATTTATGCTTCTAATACGTCCTATATGAGCATAACTGAAATTGGAAAAGACTGTGGCGCTCCAGATAGAGTATGTGGGATGCATTTCTTCAATCCTGTCCCTTTGATGGCATGTATTGAAGTAATTAAAGGGGAAGATACTTCAGAGGATACATTTAATACAGCAATGGATGTTGCTAAAAAACTTCCTGTTCTGAGAGGTAAAAGATATATTGCTCCTGTATTAAAGGATAAACCTGGTTTTATTGTAAACAGATTAAATGCTCCAAGTAATATTTATATAAGTTGGGTTCTTGATAAAGCTGCAGAGAAAGGAATTCCATGGGATCAGATAGATGCCGATGTAGGTAAACTTGCTGCTATGCCTCCAGGTGTTTTAATGGATTATGTGGGTATTGATACTCTTGTACATGGAATGAATTATAATGCAGAACTTCTATCTCCTGATTTCAAACCAGGGAAAGTACTTACTGAGATGGTCGAAAAAGGCACTTTAGGACGAAAAACTGGCCAAGGTTTCTATGATTGGAGTAAAGGTAGGCCTCAACCAGATATGTCTGTGAAGGCTGGATTGTTCGATGTTAATGCTTTATTTGCGATTTCTTTAAATGAAGGTTGTCGTCTTTTAGAAGAAGGTGTTGCAAGCGGATTTAAAATTATTGATGATGCAAATATGGCTGGAATGAATACACCCGGACCATTCGGAGCAGGTAAAAGAAAATTTGCTGAATGGTCCGAATTACTTGAAAAACTTGCCGTTGAAACTGGAAAGGATTACTTAAAGCCCTGTGAATTGATGAAATCTGGCGGATTTGTTAAAATGCGAAAATAGTAGTAAATTTTATTATTTTTTTTATATAGTCTAAAAGAGAATTTTAAAAATATTTAGTAAATTAAATGTGAAAATAAAAATGGCAGAAGAATCAAAATTTGAGTTTTTAAAAATTGAGTGGCCTACAGCTAAAGATGAGCAAGGAAATGTTATAAGAGAAGGCACAATAGATGGAAACTATGCTGTGATTTCAATCAATCGACCAGATAAATTAAATGCTTTAACTGATGATGTAGTTGCTGAAATTAGTAGAGCTCTAAGATTAATGGAATGGGATGGTTCAATAAGAGCAGTTGTATTACGTGGTACAAAAGAATTCACAAAAAAACCATCATTTTCCGTAGGTGCAGATTTAACAGCATTATTTGACAAAAGGTTGAAACCAAATATCCCTTTGCATATGAGTCAAGCGATGAGAATAAAACATAGAGAATATGACGAAATGGAACAATTTACAAAACCGCTAATTGCAGCAGTTGATGGTTTTGCTTTAGGTGGAGGTTTTGAACTGACATTATGTTGTGATATTATTATTGCATCCGATAGGTCTGTACTAGGTATTCCAGAAATAAATAGAGGGATATTTTCAGCTAACGGAGGAGTTACAAGATTGGCATCTAGAATTGGACTCAATAGAGCATTAAGGATGGCAATGTTTGGGGAACATATCGATGTCAAAACAATGTTAGAATGGGGTTATGTATCTTGGATTGCTCCCGCTGGTGAAGAATTTGAAAAATTAGTTCATGAGAAAGCTAAATGGTTAGGGGATGCTCCAACAACATCCTTATATGTAATTAAAAAATGTGTCAAGTTTGGAACTCGTTATCCTCAATTAGGGATAATGATGGAACAAATGGGCTTTGGAATAACATTTGGAGGAAGTTTTGACGCTAAGGAAGGAATTTCTGCTTTCAATCGTAAAGTTAAATGTCCTGTATGCGGTGGAAAGGGTAAAATAGAAGATGGAAGTACCTGTAAAAATTGTAATGGCAGAAGAAAAATAAAAGATACGCCACACTTTAAAGGGATTTAATTAGGTTTTTTAATCTTATTTTTATTTTTTTATTTTTTTCTTGAGTTTGTTTTTTTTGATAGATTTATTATATGAGTTTCTTATTGTAACAGATAGAACTCTTAAGTGTTAAAATATGGCAAGAAACTCTGAAATTATTGAAGAAATTAGCGATAGAAATCTTTTTCTTAGAAAAATTTCAAAAAATGATGCAGATTTCTTTTTTAAAAGTTTAAATGAAAGAAATTTAACAACATATTTATCTTTGCGACCATTAAAATCGTTAGAAAATTCGAAAGGACTAATTAAAAATTATTTAAGATATTGGGATAACTACCTCCAATTTAATTATATAATCGAATTACACAATCTTGATTTAATCAAAATCGGGTCGATTAGTCTTTGGAATGTTAATTGGCAACATCAAAGAACTCAAATCGGTATTTGGTTAATTCCTTCCTTTTGGGATAAAGGATTGGGAGAAAGATCTTTAAATTTAATTAAAAAAATTGCATTTAATCATCTGAAAATGAAACGGCTTGAAGCGTATATTGCCATAGAAAACAAGAGATCGGTTTCTCTATTTGAAAAATGTGGCTTTGAAAAAGAAGGCATGTTAAAGCAGTATTTAAATTTTCAAGGAAAATATCATAACGCTATAATAGTAGCATTACTAAAAGACGATTTCTCAAGATGATAAGTTACAAAAAAAGTAAATTATTTAGGTTTTGTATTTTCATCCAGTGATTTATCAACGATTTTATCCAATTCCTCTTTTTTTTCTAAAGATTTGTCAATTAAATCTTCAGATTCTATCTTTTGGGATATATCTTCAGATTTTAATTTATCAGGTGTTGGTTTTTGTTCTAAAGAAGGACCTTTTGTTGGGTGACGTTTCAATCTGAAAAGTTTACTTATATTTTCGTTATAGAGTGATTTAAAGGCAGCTTCTCGCCCGATAATATGCACACTAGGAGCTGACTCACGTTTTAGACCTTTTCTATATTTTCTAACTTTTCGGACTTGTCTAGGATATTTTAAATAAGTTTGATATGCATAGAGATAAATTGCTAAACTAGTGATTAATATAATTGAAGCTGTAAATAATATTGGGAATAAAATATTTTCTTCTTCCACCTCGCTAGAAGCGGCTACAATAATTTCATATTCTTCAATATAAAAATCATCACCAGCAAACGCAGATATTTCTATCGGAAATGTACCTTCAGGAATGTTTTGAATAGTAGCTTCGTATATACCATCGTTATCTGTATCTGTGAGTATTCCACCTCCTTGTTCCCAGGAATATGTAACTATTGCACCTTCCACTAATCCCCCAAAATCAGTGTTATTTAAATATATCTGTATTCTAATATCCTTACCAGTTCTAGTCTCTATAGTATTCGATCCGGACGAAGGTGTAATCTCAACATTTATCTTTTTAATAGAGACTGTAATATCTACGATTTTTGTTTGAAACGTTTCTGCTTGCGCTTCAATAGTCATATAATTAGTTCCTATTCTTAAACTTTCATTTGTATCAATAATTATTGAATACTGCTTCAAATCAATACTTTCATTTAAGTATGATGTGAATGTTTCGGATGTTAAAAGTACATTAGCTCCTGGGATATAGGTTCCTATAAGGTCAGTATATTTCACTGTTATGTTTAATATTTCACTTGTAGTTAACTCAATATAAGGATCTTGAGTTTCATTTTGAGTATTTAATAGAATTAGTAAATCTTCAGTGCTGAATTTATTTATAGTAACTCTTAAATTTATAACTTTCGTCTCATGGTCTTCTGCTTGAGCCGTAATTGTCAAAAAATTAACTCCTGCATCAGATGCTTCGGTATTTATAGTAATTGTATATTGTTCTAGAATTTTATTTTCTTCTAAATTTCCTGTGAAATTTCCCGATACTTGCACCGTAGCATTAGGTATATGTATACCTGTTTTATTTTGATATTTTACGGTTATATTTAGAGTATCACCAATATGAATATCGACATTAGGATCATCAGTTTTATTTACAGTATTTAAAAATAAATAGAGATCCGTTTCTATATCAGGATAAATTATAGTATAAGTAATATTAAGAGTTACATCATCTATTGAAATTGTAATATTATCATCTAATTCAAATTCATCTGCAATAAAAACTTGAATTGAAAGGTTAACATCATCTATTATCAGAGGAGTAATATCAAAACCACCTCTTTTATTTGCTACTTGAAACGTTGAATTAGCCTGACTTAATTTAACAGTTTCAGGGTGTTGGTTACCATTAATTAAAATTCTAAATTCAGAATTCGGAGATGATTCTGTCCAATTTTTATCAATTTTGTATTTAAAATTGAGTAATGCTTTATCTACTACTACAGTATCACTACTCAGGTCACTAACTCTATCTGCATCTTGATTCCACGACACGGAAGTAAATTGATCAATTTTTTTTTCATATGTAAAGGTTAAATTAAAAGATGTAATGATTAATGCTAACCATCTATCAATGTCGGCATTATATTCATTATCTTCACAATAAATGTCAATTCCTAAAGTTATTGTAAAGTTACGATTATCAGCTTGTAGGACAGAAGTTAAGTAAGACTTAAGCAAATCTTCAGAAATAACATTCAAAGGAGTTTCTGGATGTGAATCTATCATGTTTGGACTATCTCGCCCCAAATTTGTTGTTTTATTGGATGCAATTGGAAATGGGGAAGTATTGTCCAAGTCTGAAACTTGAGCATAAAATGTTGCTGAATCACCAATACCGAATTGTGTATCCGTAGGAGGATTCTGTCCTTCTGTATAATCTCCTGAAACTTCTACACCACCTCCATCATGATCATCGGCTTGAACTAATGCGCTAAAATTTACCTCAAGAGATGCGGATGTAATTTTATAATCTGACATATTAACAGGCATAGTGATATTTCTTTTCCATTGCATACTTGGAGTATTTCGTGTTTGATCAACGCTCTCATGCCAAGTATGAGAGATAAAACAACCAGAGGCATTAATACCATAATTATCTGGCTCAATTGGATATTTGGGATTATTGGTTGCATTCCAATAAGTATCACTTAGTACTTCATCAATTCTTTTTATTCCTGAATCTCCTAAAACAGTATAATTTAAATAATCTGAATTATTTATTGCTAAAACTTCTGAACTATCTCCAAATTCTCCATATGAAGGATACCATGTTTCATTTAATGGAGATGTTAACTCAGTATTATTAAGCCATTGTTTAGTAAAAGTTTCTTGAGCTGAAATTCCAAAACTATTAACTTTATCACTCAAGATAGAATTAAATGAATTTTGATTGAAATTAGGAATGATTACTAAAGAAGTCAAAATCATTGTTGCCAAAATAATAATCACATAAAATTTTTTACCAAGTTTATTCAATTTAAAAGAAATTTGTCTGAATTTTCTTAATCTTATCTTAAATCGCTTTCTAAGGTGGATATTTTTATTTAAAGTATCGTTATTAATATTATCTATATTATAAGAATTTATATTCTGGTTTTTAGATTCATTAATTAACTCAACTTTAGAATTAGCAGATTTTTTTTCAGTAGGTTTTTCTTTAACGATTTTTTCTACTGCTTTTTTACCTTTAAGAAATTTCGATGTTTTATTTAATTCTTTAAGATAAGCTGAATTAAATGCTTTTTTACGTTCTTGGATATCAATCCTTGGTGCATTTGTTTTTCTTAGTGTTCTTCGATATTTTTTAACTTTTCGGACAGCTTTAGGGAATTTTAAGACTTTTTGATAAGCATAAAGATAACCTCCTAATCCTATAGATACTATAATTCCCACAATCAATAGAACTCGAAAGAGAAATGATGCATCCCCAGGTTTAGTAGCGACTATAATGATTTCGAGACTTATAAAATTGTATTTATCACTTCCAAAAGCGTTGATTATTACTGAATGAGTTCCTGCGGGGACATTTGTTAAATTCGACTCATAAATACCATCGTTATTAAGATCCTCAAGAATACCCTGCCCCTCTTCCCATGTATAAGTTAGTATTGCTCCTTTAATAATCTCATCAAAATCCGTATTATTAATATATACTTGTAATGTAACATCTTCACCAGGGCTAATATCTATTGTATTTGAATTATTAACAGGTGTAATAACTGAGTGAATTTTTCTAACAGTAATTCTCGGATTTATAATTTGTTCTTCATAATTTAACTTTGTAGCTTCAATTTTTAAAAGATTTATACCATTTAGGAGTTTTATTGAACTATTAATTATGATTGAATATTGATTTAAACTCACACTTTCATTTAGATTTTCTAAGATACCTTCCCCAGATAATATTATTAAGGCTCCAGTAATGGGAGTATCTAAAAAGGTGTTGTATTTAATTGTAATATTTAATAAACTATCGAGAGGAACCTCCATTGATGGATCTGATGTTTTTTCTTCACCATTTAGGATTAGTCGTAAATCCTGTGTCTCAGTTGGTATAACTGTTACAATCGGATTTATATTACTTAATTCAAAATTTATTTTGTGGGCAATAATTTTAAAGTAATAAGTACCTACATCTAAATCATTTGCGTCAATAATAATTGAATATTGTTCATATGTTTCATTTTCTATGAAAGTCCTTGAAATATTTCCGGATAATTCTACTAATGCATTTGAAATATGAGTACCATTATCATCGGGATACTTTACTGTTATATTTAAATCAAACCCTACTGAATGATCGTATATTGGATTAGACGTTTTATTAACACCATTGAAAAACACTTGTAAATTAGTTTGAAAATCAGGAAACTCCACGGTATACGTAATATTTAGATATATATCATCAAACGAAATAGTAATATTTTTGTCTAAATTAAATTCATCAGTAAGATAAACTTGAATTGAAAAATTAATTTCTGTATTATATGGAATTAATGATGTAACATTAAATCCACCCACTTTTGCCACTTGAAAACTTGTATTAACTTTAAGATTCCTTAGTTTTATCGTTTCTGATAATTTGTTGTTATTAATAAAAGCTCTAATTTCGGAATTTGGAGATGATTCAGTCCAGTTATAATCAATTTTATATTTAAAATTAAGCTTAGCTTCATTTATTATTACTGTATCACTACTTATATCACTGATTTGGTCCCCATTCTGATTCCAAGATACAGAAGTAAATTGATTAATTTTTTTTTCATATGTAAATGTTAAATTAAATGATCGAATTATTAAAGATCTCCATCTATCAACATCAACTCCCCATTCATTATCTTCACAATAAATATCTATTCCAAGAGTTATTGTAAAATTAATTCCGTTAGTACTTAATACTGAGGTTAAAGCATCAATTAATACACCCTCTGGAATTGTATCCATTTGTGAATCTGGAAAATTGCTGATTGCAGGGGGGCCATCTTCTCCAAGATTTCCTGCTCCTGTATTGTTAGTAGCTACTGGAATTGGTTCAAATGTTTCTTCTACATCTGATAATAAGACATAGAAATCTGCAGAGTCGCCAGAAGAATAATTATCAAGATCACTATCTCCCTCTCTATCTATACCCCCTCCATCATGGTCTAAAGCTTGAACAGATGCACTGAAACTAACTTTGAGTGAAGCAGACGTTATATTATAACCTGTCATATTAACAGGCATAATAATAATTCTTTTCCAGTGAATACTCGGTCTATTCCTTGTTTGATTTATATCTTCATCCCATAAGTGAGAAACATAACAACCAGAAGAATTAATTACATTAGTATCTGGTGTAATAGGTAAATCTGGATTAGAATAATTATCCCAATATGTATCACTTAATTCCTCATCAATTTTTTTTATTCTTAAATCCCCAATAATAACATTATTTATTTGACCGGGACTTGTTGTTGCTTTAACATCTGATATTTCTCCTTCTACTTCTGAATACCATGTTGGTTCTATAGGATCATCTTCAAAATCAGGATTTTCAAGCCATACTGCTGTAAGAGTTTCTTGAGCACCTAATTGAGGATTTTTAAATTTTTGAAATTCAGATCCTTCATTTTTATTATTTATAGATGAGTAAACATTCTGATTATAATTTAAAGAAAATAAGAATAAAGATGATAATAAGATTATAAAAATAATACTAAAAACTGAAATACTCTTCTTTTTACATTTTCTTAGAGCCATAATTGGGTATTCATTGGTTGTTTAATTAAACAATGATGTTTAAGGTAATATACCAAACTATTTAATAAATAATTTGCCACTTTATCCTAAAATAAATTCGAATTATATTCTTATCTGAAATTCTTTAGGAAATCATAATATATAAATTAACGTGTGTGTAACTCGAGATGTATGTAAGGCTTCAAAGAATTTTAAACTTTTATAAACCTAACTTAAAGAACTAGTTCCTATAAACAGATTTAATTAAGAAATAATAATCATAATAATCACATGGAAAGCAATTATTCTAAAATTGCTTTTAGTTTTGATTTAAGGAATATCATCTATTATATGGAACTTTTAATGTCTAAACTAATTTGATTTGATTTGAATAAACTTTAATTAAATAATAATAATAAATAATACTTAAGAAAGAATTATATAAATAAATTAAATTTAAAAAATTAATTTATCAACGTTCTAAAGTGATGTAATTGATCCAAGGAATTTTAACATTTCAGTTCAAAATAAATCAGAAAGAGACGGGCGAGATAGAGCCAGAATTTGAACCGATTCAATTAATATTTCGGGAAGATAAGTATGATGAAGAGAATTTTTCAGAATTACTTGCTCAAAATGATATTTTCGCAATTTTTTATCAGCACACAATAGGGCTTTCTAGCGTTAAATATAGTTATAGTAATTTTTATGAGGGAAGACTAAAAGAGACTCCATACCAAGTAATATCTTATTTTAAGCAAGTTGCTGATGGAACACAGTATTTAGCTCTTTCTATATTTGAATTAGACGATGAAATAGAGATTTTTGAAGATTTAATCAAAACGATGGGAACTAGATTAGATACAATTTTTGATAAATTAACAAGGGCAAGAAACTCAAAACAACTTTCTTTAATTGAAAATATTAATATAAGGTTGAAAAATGAAATAAAATTCACTATTTTTCAAGTTGATAGATTATCCAATTTAGACAAACTTCAAAAAACGGCATTGATCTACAATAGTGCTGAGCGCCTAAAAATCCTGGAAGTATTGCGAGAATCTCCTATCTCAAAAAAAGAAGTAAAAGAGATTTTGGAAAAAATGACTTCGAATGTAAATGTAGACATTTTACTTCAACCATTTTTAGAATTAAATATTATTCGCAGAGATTGGATAAAAGGAGAGAAAAATAAGAAGACAGGAGAACTCACACACCAAGGTGAATATTTATTTCTTGTAAAGGATTTAATGCTTGCTCGCGTCCCTAACGAAAGTCTGTTAAACCATTTTAAAGAAACAAATAATGAATTATTACCTTTATATAGACAAAAGGTTATCGATTTCTTTTCAAATTATGATCCGTATACACAACCCTTAGAAGAAACAAAAAAGTTAGCATCTATTCTTCTCAATCCTGATGTTTACGATTTTTTTGTATTGATGAGGCACAATCATTATCCATTGGATAAAATTCCTAAAATATTCTCAGAATTTGCCGTTACAGAAATTTTATTAGATGATTTAAAAAAATTAAATATTATCACAGAGGTAATAGATGAGAATGATAGAAAATGGATTTGTTTATTCACCGATATAAAACCTTTGATAGTATTTCCAGAATATTTACTTCCTAAAATAAGAGCAGCCTATAAGAATCAAGAAACTGATGGTGGAATTACATATGAAATTGCTAAGAAAGCACTTAGTTTATTAGAAATAACCTATCCCGAAAAAGTAGAATTTTAAGACATAAAAATTAAGTAGAGATGATTGTGAAAAATGTACTTATTTAAAGATAAAGATATTGTTGAAGTTGCAATCACATGTAAAATTTGTTTAAAAGAAATCAAATTTCCAATTTCTGTTGATGAATACAAAGAAATTACAAAGTTTCCAATTAAAAAAGAGGATGTTCATGGTGAACCGCCTCATAAATTAATTGCATTTATCAACCAATATTTAGAAGTTGAGAATTTTGAAATAAAGGATGTTATAGAAAAGGAAAAAGATGTATCCTATTCGAAAGAATTGACAAAACAAGTATTAAGTGAAATAGATTTATCCGATGAAGAAATTGAATTATATTTTCGAACTACAGGACGAGAAGCAGTATCTATTGGAGAAATGTCAATTTTAATTGACGAACCTAAAGAAAAATGTAAAGAAATTGCCGATAAATTCGTTGAAAAAGGTCTTTTTAAAGAAATTGTTGGTGCAACTCCCCACTATCAAGCTTTACCGCCATATGCGGCTTTAATAGCCCAATTAAAGAACTTTTATATGTACATCTCTGATATAAAATCTAAAATCCCTAAACAGTTAGAAAAATCTTTCTCTCAACTTGAGACAGAAGCACAAGATATGGACAAACTAAAAGATTCTGGAGAAGTAATAACAGATTTAAAAGAAAAAATGCCTTCTCAAATCCATGCTCAAAAGAAAGAATTTGATGAAACTATTTCAGCAATCGATCAAATAAGAACAATCACCAAAGATATCTCCCAGCTTGAAGACCTTTCGAAAACTCTCTCTGATGATCAAATCAGTTCTTTATCAAAACAATTTGAAAATCTTAATGTAAAAACATCCCAGATAATTAAAAATCAAGTCAATGACTTAAAAAAACAATTTGGTGATATTAAAAAAACTGTGACTGATAATTTACAAAAATTGCGATTAGGAGTCATTCAACAAGCAGTAGGTGATGTAATTGATAAAGTTATTGAAACACGTCTAAAGGACATTACAGATAATCTAAATATACAATTAAGTGTTAGTCAGACTGTATTTGCCGATGAATTGAAAAAAGCTTCACAAGGGATGGATACAGAAATCGTGTCAAAGATAAAAGCTTCACTAACAGATGCAGTTAAAAATATTGAAGTAATAACCTCTAAATCAGGGGAAGATAAAGAAAGTATATTTGGAGATATTTCTGATAATTTTAATAAAGCTGTACAATTAGCAGAAGAAAGAATTGACGGTCTTTCTGGAGGTATCTTTCAATCATTTGGCAATATTAAAGATATTTTTTCGAAGGGAATTGTTGATACACTTGATAACACGCTATCAGATATTTTAAGACGTTTAGAAATTAGCGAAATTACGACTAGAGAATTTTGGGATCAAGCTAAAGGCAAAAGGGGTTTTACTATGAAAGATATCTGGTTTATTCGTTCTCCAGAAAGTGCAAAAGCCCATATAAGCGAAGAAATATCAAAAGCTAAGATGAGAGTTTTGATCGTTGCTCCTAATCTATCCGATATTGATATAGAGGCAATCAAAGCCCGACCTACCCGTATAAATTTCAGAATTGCTACGTACATTGATCCAACTATACCCGAACATGAAGCAATTATGCAGGATATGGATAAGATGGACAATGTTGATTATAGAAATCGAGCGCTACAAAATCTTTGGGGGATTAATAAAGATTATGAAGAAGTAATCCTATGTGTACTTTCTAAAACTGAATTTAGGGGTGATTATGTAACAGAAATTGCCGGGATTGGAAGTATAATTGAGGAACACATCAAAATCTTTGTACCAATTCTAGAGGATGCTTGGGTTGGGGCTCGAAAAGAAGTCATGCGGAAAATAAAAAAACCTGTTTTAGAAGAACCTTTAAGAGAAGAACCCTTAAAACAAGAACCTTTTGTATCCACACCAGCGATTATAATTCCCCCTGAAGAAACAGTTATTACCTCTGAAGAAAAAGAAATTGGTGAAGGTTCAAAACCGGTAATTCTATCAAACCGATTTGATGAGATCATGAATAAGATGGATAATATGACTGGAACAGAAATCTCACTAGCATTAGAAAGATTTCAAAATGAATATGTTAAAATGGAAGGATATAATAGCATATTAAAGAACATGCACAATGCTAGTAATGAACTCAAAGGCAACCCTGAAATTTTGAGTCGACCAGAAAGAGAAGAATTAAAACTATCTATGAAAATATGGAGACAGAGATTAAGTCTCTAAGAGAATCCCTTTTTTCTTAATATTTACAAAGACAAATGATCTTAAACTACTGAGTTTTTATAATAAAATACTTATTATTGTATTTTTAATTACTTTCTTTATGGATAAAAAGCTTATAACTATTGAATCTGGGAAGATCAACGACTATATCCACCACATTGATTTAAAAGCATACGGAAAGGCAAGAATGCTTTCTGTTTTCCTTGGAGAATTTGATGATTGCTCAATTCTATTTGATTGTGGTTCCTCTCTAGAAACTAAAAAATGCTTAAGATATTTTAAAAAAAATCGAATTCCTTTATCATCATTCAAATATCTCATAACCTCTCACCATCATTTTGATCATAATGGAGGTATGTGGAAACTTTATGAAGAAATAAAAAAATATAATCCAAATGTTAAAATCCTAACAAATTTTATGACTAAAACCCTTTTAAATGATTATGAACAACATTTAAACCGAGGAAGAAGCACATATGGAAATCTAGTTGGTGAGATGAGACATATTGAAGAAGCGGCATTTAAAATTATTGAACCAAGTATAAATTTTAATTCTAATACAAAAAAATTAAATATAATTGAAAGTTTTACTAGTAAGGAGTCAGAGATAAAATTAGCAATATTAAAAACACCTGGTCATACTCCAGATCATCAAACACCTATCTTAATAAACGGTGATTCAATTGATTTCATTTTTTTCGGAGAAGCTGTAGGTACAGTATATCACGACTCAAAATTAGTAACAATGCCAACATCTATGCCAATATATTACAACCATGATGATTATATGGAAACACTGAGAAATATTAAACAACTAAATCCTTTAACAGCTGGTTTTGGGCATTTTGGAGTGATAAATGGAAAAAATAGTGTCAAGGAAATTCTTTTAGAACATGAATCTTTTATGCAGAAATTTAAATCTTTAATTATTAAATATTATAATGAGACACCAGAAACAAGATATGTCGTTGAAAACATTATGCCAATCTTACTTCCTAGAACTGATCTATCTGTTGACCATAATCCTGTTTTTAAGAGTGTAGTATTAGCTATTGTATATGGAATGATGACTTCCTTGGGCCTTCGTTCAATCCCAAAAAATGAAATGAAATATTTAAAATAGGATTCTTTAATATTCATTCCAAAAACTTCTAATTCATTATTATCATAAGGTAAATATACTTTAGACTATTAACTCTAATTTTAATTCCAATTGTTTTTAGTTTAATATACTTAATTGAAAAACTTCTAATTTCTATGATACTTATTTCTCGTAATGGATCAGAATATTGAGAAATTCGATTTAGCAATCATTGGTGCTAGCTTAGCCGGTAATTATCTCTGTTTTTTATTAGCTAATACAAATTTAAGAATTTTAGTTATTGAAGAGCACAAAGAAATTGGTTTACCGTTTCAATGTGCTGGGATTGTGTCTCAAAAACTTGTCCAGTTAATTGATATTCCTAAAGATATTATTTTAAACCGTGTAAGTGTGGCTAAAATAGTTGCTCCTTCTGGAAAATTTATTCAATTATCTGGAGATGAAAATCCTTATATAATCGACAGAATAGCATTAGATCGCTTATTCTATGAGAAAGCAAAAAATCATGAAAATGTAAGTTTTTATCTTGGAGAAAAGTTTGAATCCTTCAAATATATTAAAGATAATCATGAAAAATTTGTATTATTTAAGACTTCTAAAAGAGAAGTGAAAGCTAAAATGCTGATTGGGTGTGATGGTCCATTATCTTTAGTTGGAAAAATATTAGGGATTAAAAATAAAGTAATTTACGCTTCACAAATTCGAATGAAAGGCACATTTAATCAGAACAATGCAGTAATGTAT
Source organism: Promethearchaeia archaeon (assembly GCA_036478875.1). Classification (GTDB taxonomy): domain Archaea; phylum Asgardarchaeota; class Lokiarchaeia; order Sigyniarchaeales; family SOKP01; genus Loki-b32. The sequence continues at coordinate 36,359 of JAZGEW010000149.1, forward strand.
TTTGATCCAAAATGGAAGGAATTTTTTGGGTGGATTGTGCCCGAAGGAAATCAGATTTACAGGATAGGCATAGCGAGTTCTAAAAAAATTGCGACAAAGTTCAAGCTATTCACTAAAACATTAGGGATCGATCTGAAACAAAAAATAGATCAACAAGGCGGGATTATTCCATTCGGTATGATGAATAAAATTGCATTTGATAACATCTTATTATTGGGAGACTCAGCATGCCAAGTTAAAGCAACAACCGGAGGAGGAATAGTTATGCTTCTAACTTGTGCAAAAATTGCCGCGAATTGTTTAATAAAATGTTTTAAAACAAATAACTTTTCTAAAAAATTTATTAAAATAAATTATGAAAAACCATGCGCATCGAAGGTTGGAAAACAACTGAAAATTCATTATATAATTAGAAGTTTGTTAGTAAAATTCACGAAAAAAGATTTTGAAAAGTTTTTTCAAATAATAAAAACAAGTAAGATAGAACATTTAATTTCTATTTATGGTGATATGGATTTCCCTAAAGAAATCATTTTTAAATTAATAAAGAATCCATTAGTTTTTACGTTTTTAATAAGATTTATTTTAAAAGACCCTAATTTGTTTATTGTATTATTGAAAATATTGTTTAAACGATAATTAAACTGTTCAAGAAGAATTCATATGAATTGTAGAGAGAGAATACGTATGGCTTTAGATTTTAAAGAGCCAGATAAAGTTCCTTCTTTTGAGATGTCAATTGATAATTTTAAAATTTGTGAGCACTTTAATGAAGATTATGTATTTCAAGGAATGGTAAAAAGCTTCAATGATACTTATGATCTATGTCATGGCGATACTGACTCATTGACCAGCACAATTATTAGAGCGACAGAAACAAGATCGTATATAAAAAATACTCTAAATAGGCATATTAATCTTTATAGAAAACTAGGAATCGATCTTGCAATTATTCCGTTTACAGGTTATATTTTATTCCCAAAGAATTGTGATAGAACATTTTTTACTGATGAGTATGGAAGAATTTTTGATTTAAGGAAAAACCCTTCAGATGGTATGGATATAGCATATTATCGAGACGGAGCATTTAAAAATTTTGAAGAGTTTGAAAAATACTCACATCTTAAAGTAAAAACTTCCCGAAGAGAAAAATATTTTAAAGCAATGAAAAAGACAGAAAAAGAATCTCAAGGTAATATTTCTATTATCCCTGCTGTTTGGGGCTTATTTGAACCTTCATGGCAAGTTTTTGGTTTTTCTACATTTAGTAAATTATTAGCAAATCCAAGAAAGATTAAGAAAGTTTTTGATATTCATGGCAAATTTCTTGTAGATTCAATTAAAACTTTTATTGATTGGGGAGAAACTGACGCTATTATGATAATGGACGATTATGGATTTAAATCTGGTCCATTAATGAGCCCAAAAAATTATAAAAATTATGTTTTTCCTTGGTTAGAAGAAAGTTGTAAAATTGCACATAATGCTGGCTTAAAAGTGATTCTACATAGTTGTGGAGATATTATACAATTACTTGATGACATTATTAGAGCTGGTGTAGATGCAATTCATCCTATTGAACCTTCAACCGCTAATCCTGAATATGATATTTTCAAATTAAATGAAAAATACCATGATAAGCTTTGTTTTTTAGGAAATGTATCTCCACAAGATCTAGCGGATAAAGAGGTTAATGTTATAGAAAATTATACAAAAAAACTGATCGAAAAGCTTGCTCCAGAAGGAGGATTTATTCTAAGCTCTGGACATAGTATTAATCCCTCTGTTAAACTTGAAAATTATTTAGCAATGCATAATACTTTAAAGAAATACGGAACATATCCTATATTCATTCATTAAATCTTTTATTTCCTTACATATTTTTTAAGGTGGAATCATAGAGAAAAAAGCTATCTGGTTAAATATAAAATACCAAATTAACATAAATGAGAGAACAATTATACTTGAAACTAACCCAAAACCTTTCACTCCTTTTGGTATACCTAAACCCTCTTCATTATTTCTTTGAATTAAAGCTCTTATCATCGCTACAATATATATTAAAACAATGATGACTGTTACAATCCATAAGAATAACATAAACAGCGATAAAGTATATACTGGGAAACTGTTTAACCATACCCAAAATCTTATTATTAAATAAGTGGGAATTGTAGAATATACAACCGCAGTAATTAGGAAAATAATTCCCCATCCAATACCTTTAAATCCCATTTTTTTTTAACTTATAATGTTATTTGAGATAGAATGCTAAACGTTTTTATTTATTATATTTATAATAATTTAAAAGATTTGTTGGATGTTCAATTTATTGAAAAGAAGTTTTAATTAAAACTTTTTTTCTGAGTTTGATGCTATATTATGTTTTTTATTAGCCATCGTAAAGCGTCCATAATTTTTTCGTCTTCTTTCAAAATATTTATTGGAGTATACTTGATTTTGACTCCGAGCTCTCTTAATTCTTCTACTTCAAAAGTTTCATAAATAAATTTTGGTTCAAGTTCTTTCTTATTATAATATTTATTTCCAATTATTAATATTGGAGCTAATTCTGTTTCCATTTCTAATCGAGTATTATCGACAATTTGAAAAATTTCTTTTGTTTTTAATGCTGAATTTTTATCTGATAAGTTAAAAAGAATAATAAAACCTTGAGAGAAATTTATACAATTTTCTAGATTTTCAAATTCCTTGCATTCAAACTCACTTAAATTCTTATCATATTTCAAGATTTCGAGGTTTTCAATAACAACTTCAAAAATTTTGCTCGGTAAATCATTTCTTTTAATATTTAAAAATTGAATTAATTCGATATTCTTCAAAAATGTAGTTTTTCCCACTCTTGGACCTCCAATTATAAAGATTTTTTTTATCAGACGTTTATCTTTTATTGGGGTTTCTATTCGGTATTTTGGGGATAATTTTTTAAAATATTTGTTGAAAATATCCAAAAAACTACGTTTTAATTCTTCATTAGCTAATTCTAACGCATAATCAGTAGTTAAACCACTCTTTTTTATATGTAAGAATGATGTTAACTCACTTAAGTTCTTAATCTCAGAAGAAAAATCCTCTAAAACAGGACCTTTTGAGTCTAAATACTTGAAAACATCTACAATCTCATCTTTAAAAATCGCCGTTTTGATCATATAAGTAATCATCATTAATTCTTGACCTCCTCGTGCTAAATCAGAATCTATAAAAAAGATATGATTGACTGTTTGAAACTTTCTATAGGCAAAAATGAATGTTCCCTCTTCTTCATTGAATTCAAGGATTCTGTTTATATCAGGAGTATCAGTGGATGTTGTTAACGGCTCACTAGAATAAAAAGTACTAGGTCCAATAACTTGATCAAAGTAAGTAACACACAATATCTGGTTTTGACTCATCACTACAAAAATAAGACTTATTCTAATTTAAAATTTTTAATTATGGATCAGTATGAATTTATTTTTTATATTAGGAAAATAAGAAAAAAAAAGGAAATTAAAATTTAATCAGTGAAGAAAACCCATTATGAAACTTAATCCGCTTTGATAAGGTGATATGGTGCAAATAAACAATGTAAAGAATAATGTGTTAACGAGAGCTCCAGCAATTATGTTTCCACTTTTATCATATATTAGTGTAGAGAGGAAAGCATTTAGCAAAAATAATGGTATTGCTAGGGGTATGAAATTTCCAAAATAAAAGAAGCTACGGGTTATAAGTCCAAAAATAAAAAGAATTGTGAAAAAGTACAGAAAAAAAATTCCGAAAATCATAAATGATACCTTTATAAGCGGTTTTAAGCCTTTTTCAAATTTATTTTGTAAAATTCCATGAGTCATTAGTCCATATATCATAAAAATAATGAAATTTATAATAAAAAACAATGGCACCCATGCAAGTTTTGGTAATGAAGGAACCATTCCTATATAATTTAACCCCCCTGAAAGGTAAATTATTAAAGCAAAAATAACAGCTAGAACTGCTCCCAATAAGAATTGTCTGATAAGGTTACTTCTTGATATTTTAAATGGCTTTTTAATTGTTTCAATTAATCCTAAATTTCTTTTCTTACCAATTCTCCAAAGTAGTATTAGAATTCCAAAAGCTTGACCAAATAATAATGCTGACATAAACCCTGCAATGGCTAAATATAATACTAGTAAAATTGGTACAAAAATCAAAATTCCAGGCAATCCAAATACCAATGACGATGCAATAGTCTTTCCTCCAATAGTAATGATGCTATCGTTTTCTAATTCTAATTTAAATACTTCTTCTTCTTTCTTTTTAAGGATTAACTTAGATAAAGGTTCTACAATTAAAAAGAAAAATCCAAAACCTCCGAAAAGTTGAAGAAAGAGAATAAACAGTCTTATATTTGTGAAAAAATTCTCATCAACAGGCTTCACATCGGGAAATGAACTGATTAAAAAATCTCTAGCTTCTCTTATAAAATCGGGATCCCAACATCCTATAGCATGATTCGAAAGGTCATCCAAGTAAATCATAGACGCATTTCCATTTTGAAAACTACCATATAATTTATTTACATCAAGATCACTAGCAAGAATTCCTGTATAATCGGATAAACCTTCCTTTAGATCTTCTGGTGTAAGTAATTCATCATTACGTCCAAGAATCATTAAAATATTCAATGGTGCAGTTGAATTACCTTTCCTAATATTTTTAGGAAACCACGTTGCAGTACCTATAAAACATTTGAAATTAGTGGATTCATTAACCACTTGTAAACCTACTCCCCCCATAGAATAACCAAGATAACCAAGATTTGAAGTATCAATATCGGGTCTAGATTCTAAATATGAAATTATCGCATGTATATCGTTTGTTAATGATCCTGATCGATGATCTCCAGTACTTTGTCCGTGTCCTCTAAAATCAAAAGGAATAGCAACAAAACCCGCTGCAGCAAATTCTATTGCATAACCATTTAACATTTCTTTATTTGACATAACTCCGTGGCCCAAAATGATGGCTCTCTTATTAGACCCTCCATTTTTTGGTTCAAATACATTAAATGAAATTGTCACGCCATCTGAAGTCTCTATAGTTTTCCCATATGTAGATTTTATTCCAATTGGAGTGTTAAAAATTAATACTGTTCCAATGATAAAAGTAAAGAGAAATAAACTCATTAAAATAATTCTTTTTTTTGAGATATCAATTCGAGTCATAATTAAATAATTTTACTTGATTCTATATAAAATGACTGCATTCTGACTTTTACTAATTTGTTAAATATATCTCTTAATCCATGCTTTTTATAAGACTAGCTTATTTGAATCTCTATTCAGAAAGATATTAAAAGCTTAAATAAGAAAAAGGAAAAAAAATAATTATAATATATTTAATCTTTCGATGCTGAAAAATTCTTTCTACGTAATATAATCTGGATTATTGAAGCACAGCTGATTATTCCAATAATCACAAATATATTTCCAAAGGGAATAACGCGAGATTTTACCGTTTTAAGGACTGTTACACTCTCAGATTCTATATTTCCTGCTTTATCTTCCGCATAAAAACTAATTGTCACATTCCCTTTGCTTAATTCTGCCCAAACGTCTGATTCTATAACACCAGTAAGAGATGTAATAGCAATGTTATTCCCATCATTCAAAGTGTACCAAAAATTCTCTAAATTCGCTTCTTCAATTGTAATATTATAAGATGGTGCATTTTTATAGGATGTCATTTCAATTGGACCATATATAGTGATTTTTGGAGTGATGATGTCTTTTCTTACTGATACAACAGCAAATCCAATATTGTTATTTGTATCACTTGCATAAACGCTAATACTTACAGTCCCATTTCCAAATAGATTCCATGCTATTGGATCAATAACACCAGTCCAAGGATAATTCCCTGTGGTTAATGTTCCGTTGTCCAGTTGATACCAGATTTGATCTAAGTTTGGTTCTTCAATATTTATATTCATTAAGGGTGGAGTGCTCCCATGTAAATCGTTCTCAGAAGGAGATACAATATTAATAATAGGAGCAAGGTTATCTACAAACTTAACAATAAATAAATTATAATCGAAAGTACTAGCATTCTGCGTATTACCTCCCATCAAGATATTATTTGAGACGTCCATATTTAATGCCCTACCTATGTCATTAGCATCATAACCCCAGGTAGTATTCCATAATATATTGCCAGCATAATCAAATTTTATTATAAAAGCTTCTTTAGAACTAACCCCAAAGCTAAATGTACTTCCAGTAATCCATACATGATCATTTCTATCTACAAGTACATCATATATCCATTCTTCTCCATCCCCTCCCCATGTTGTATTCCATAATAGATTTCCTGAAGAACCATACTTTAATAAAAGAAGATCCATAGAATCCCCTGATTTGACTCCAGAAATATAAATATTATTGGAACTATCTCTATCAAATGAAGGATCATATGTCTGAAAAGTTCCACCCCAAGTTTTATTCCATAAACGATTCCCTCCTAAATCAAGTTTCATTAAAAAGATATCATCCTTGGACGTGGTTTGATTACGTGCTGAACCAGTTAAATAAATGTAAGAATCAGAGTCGATAAAAATATCTCTTCCTCTATCATTATTCCCAAAATCCATAGTCGTATTCCACTGTAAATGACCTGTTTTATTATACTTCAATAACCAAATATTATTATCACTCGCCCCAAAACTTTTAGTTGTGCCTACAATGTAGATATTTTCCGAGGAATCGATTGAGATTCCATTTCCTCTGTCAAAATCCATACCACCATAAGTTACATTCCACTCTTGATTGCCACTTGCATTGAACTTGATCAAACATAATTGTGCTGTATCCATTGTAGAAGTATAGTTATATCCAACTACATAAATATCTGAATTATTATTAATAATTATATCATTTCCTAAATCACTATCAGGATTTCCCCATGTAATATTCCACTCAAGATTTCCAGATTTATTTAATTTAATTATACAAATATCAGATCCACCTGCTCCATAACTTTGGGTGTTCCCTAACGCAAAAATATTACCTTGAGAATCATTAGTAAGAACAGAGCAACCTTCACCACTAGATCCTCCCCATGTAAAATTCCAATCAGGAACTATTGAATCGCTTAGAGAGGAAAGAAAAGGATTTGTATCATTATTTACAATATTATTTCCTTTTTCCTTTAAAGTAATTTGAGAAAATAAATTCGGATAAAACAAGAAATTACATAAACAAAACCCTAAAATCAGACCTACTATATTTTTTTTTTTCATAATATTAGATATTTTTAATTTCATTGAAACAAATTGTTTTGTTTATTATTTAAATATTTTCTAAGTCTTCCATATCTATAATCAAATTTGGATGAAAAACTAATGGATTAGGTTTTCTTTTATTATTTCTGTACTACTGAAAAACGAAAAAACCTTCTTTTATAATTTTGTAAGATAGAATCTTTATATTATTTAAAAAAAATAGGTGAAAGTAATATGGGAAATTTATTAGTAATGTGATTCTAAAGCAACAAAAAACTGCTAAAAAGAGAAAAGAGGAAAAAGAAGAAAAATATCAATTTTTCTATTAAATCATTAGAATTACTTATACATTTGCGGGATTTCGTATAAATGTTTCAAGCAACCTTATTGTATCAACAATATCTTCAAGTTTTAACAACGATGTTGGAGAATGAATGTATCTACAAGGAACAGAAACAACTGTACTTGGAACACCACTACGACTAAATTGAATTTTACCGGCATCAGTTCCTCCATATCGAGGTTTCTTGTATTGATAAGTTATGTTATCTATTTCAGCATTTTTAATCAATCTCTTATTCACCTTAGGATTTGAAATTAATGATCTATCCGCAACTGTAATTGCTGGACCTTTTCCTATATATAGAGGAATTTCTGAATCTTCTATATCAGGTACATCTGCAGCAGTTGAATTTTCAATTGCAAGTGCCATTGTAGGTTTAAGTTCATACGCTCCAGTCATCGCACCAAATCCACCTACTTCTTCTTGTACTGCAAAATTAAAAAGTACCGTGTCTTGATGTTCAATTTCTTTTAAAAGCATCATTGTGTGGAGTAGTACATTACATCCAGTACGGTCATCAAAAGCCTTACCACGAACCATTCCATTAGGAAATTCAACAAATGGGCTAAATAATGTACCTAAAGTTCCTATATTAATCTGATTGTTAAGCACTTCTTCCTCTGAACGCATTCCAATATCGATATACATTTTAGGAATATTAACAACTTTTTTTCGTTCTTCAATTGTAGTAAGATGAGGTGGTTTTGACCCAATAATTCCATGAAAGACTTGACCCTGTCCTGATTTCAAAATAACAGGCTGTCCTAGAAGAATTCTTTTATCACAACCACCAATCGATACGAATCGCAAAAAACCTTTCTTATCAATGTGAGAAATCATAAATCCAATCTCATCGATATGCGCATCTAATAAAATCCTATTTTGTCTAATTGTTCCTTCTTTTACAGCTAAAACATTTCCGAGTGGGTCTATCCACGACTTATCAGCTAAACCTCTATTTTCAATTTCTTCAAGAATGAAAGTTCTTACTTCCTCCTCATGTCCAGAAATGCCAAGTAAATCAGATAATTTTTTCTGTAATTCCTTAATACTTTCAATATTTAATGCTTGACTATTCATGATAATATTAATTCAAAATTATTATGAAATTAAATAAATTGAGATAATTAAGATTAGTTAATCAAATTATTGAAATAATTAAAAAAATATAGAAAAAATTCAACTTCAAAAATGAATGGAAATTAAAGCTATTTTTTTCTCTTCTTAAGCTCAGCTATAGTCTTTCCTGCTAATATCAATGCATCATCAGATCGTGATTTATATTTTTTAACTTGCGCTTCAAGTTCGATTACTTTATTATTTAAGTCTAGTACCTTTTCACTATTATCATCTAATGGAACCATATCATCTCCACCTTTTTCCGCTATTTCTTTCAAGAAATTGTATTTTTCCTTCCAGACGTTTATTTCAGTTTGCAATTCTTCTATCGTCTCATCCGTAACTACAAGTGGAATTTCTTTTCCCTCTTTTACATTAGCTACTTTAAGCTTTAAACGAGACACTTCATCCTCTAAATCTTGAATTCTAACTTTTAAAGCGGCAATTTCATCTAAGTAATCTCCAGCTTTTTTTGGTCCCATCATTTCTTCAAACATTATTTTTGAGCTTTCCAGCTCATCAGCAGATTTCCCTCCTAAAAGTCTCTCCTTACGTTTCTGTAGTTCTTCTACTGTGTTTTTTGAAAGGAAATCTAATGGGTTAAAACTAACACCACCATGCTTTGTTCGTCGCGTTCTTATTTTAACAAAGAGAGGAATTCCTTTCACAGCTTCTCCACAGATTATAGCCTGCCCTTTGTCTAGCCCTGAAATATCTGATTTGTTTTCATTGCTTAAATCTTCTGCACTTGAAATTGTAATTCCAATATCTCTTATATCTGATAAGTTATGAACAACCCAAGTTCCTGCTTGAGCTCTTATTGTAGTATCCAATAATTGTGGACGTTGTGTACCAATAACAATGTTCGCTCCAAATTTTCTGCCTTCTTGAGCAAATAACTTTACGATCTCACAAACTTCTGTCTGTTTCTTTCCAGCAAATAAGTGAGCCTCGTCTAAAAACAAGTAGAAAGGAGGTATTCCTCTTGTTGTGCTTGCATCATATAACTTCTTTAGTAATTTACCTGCTACAGCTTCTTGAACTTCTAAAGCCATTCCATTCAAATTAACTATAGAACATAAATTAGGTGCAACAATATCCGAAGGTTTTAATGAAAATAAGTACTCAATATCAACATCTCCGCCCCTATTTTTCTTCAAATCAGAAAACTCAACAATTCTATCTACAAACTCACTTTCACCTTCTGGTAGATCTTCACCAGCAACCTTTAAACTACCATATTCTCCATGTCGATCCAATATCACAACTGGGATTCCCTTCTTAAGAAATTCTTCGCAAAGTACACCCATTGTGTAAGATTTTCCAGAACCAGATTTTCCGGTAATGAAAATTCTACCAAAGTTTTTTATTAATAAGTATACTTCATAAGGATAACCAATGAGCTTTCCCAAAGATACAGAAACTCCTGGTGGGTTGAAGATTCCTAAGATTTTTGAAATTTGCTCTTCTTTTGCCATAAAGACATTTGAACCAATTTCAAAAGGTCTAGTCGGTCGCTCTCCTAAAACTTGTAGTTTAGCCATTCGTCCCTTCTCATCAGTCCACATATCGCTAATATAAAGAACATAATAAGGTTTCTTTCCTTCTTCATCTTTCTCTCCAAATACTACTAAATAGTTATTCCTTTCCACTGAAGGACCCTCAAATACAGCTGTAACTGTGTGTGCTGTAGTCTTTCCAGTTAGTCTGCCCACTGGTTTTTCTTCTTGTGAACTTTCTTCTGACATAAACTTTCACAAATAATTCGATTTTTTAGTATTATAAGTAATTTCACATATATTAA
>JAZGEW010000150.1:0-9151 GCA_036478875.1 Promethearchaeia archaeon
TCTAAATCTTTGAAATCTCCCTTATTAAATAAATTTTGAATCTCAGCTTGATAATTAATCAACTTAATAATTCTAAAAAATAATGAGTTTATAAGTTTATGTTAATTTAGGATTGTCTAATTATAAAATGCTTAAAAAATCAGACACAATTGAAGATCTTGGGACCTTAACCCCGAAATAATTCTCAACTATCTCGTAGAGAAAATCTAAGTATGGTAATTGGATTTTTACGCTGTGAACATTCGCTATCTCTTCAATTACCTTGTTAGAAACAAGTTTCTCTTTCTTTTTTAAATTTTTGACTCATTCAACAATTGTTTCAGAGAGTTCGTAAGTTCTTTGGATTCTATTACGCAAATAGATTATACTTGGAATAAGTTCGTATTCTTCTAAAAATTTTCTTACTAAAGATCTTTAGTAAGAAAAGATACTTAATTTTTAAGAAAAAAATAAAAAAGTAAAAAGATTAATCATTTATGCTTTTTTTTCTCGCAAAGCCCTTATCATTGGTAAGTCATTTCCAGAAAGGATTTCTAACATAGCTCCACCAGCAGTTGAAATAAAAGAAACATCATCTGCTTTTCTACTTAATGAAAAGTAGAAAGGAATTTGAAAAAAATACGTTTAGAGACGAAATATCAATCTATGTTAATGTTAAGGATAAAGGACTTGTAGTAATTACGGGGTGTGGACACACAGGGATTGTTAATACTATAAAACATGGGCAAAAATTAACTGGGATTAACAAAATTTATGCTATAATCGGTGGATTTCATAAAGAATGGGAAAAAACTGAAGATATTGAAGAATCAGTTCGGTTTATCGAAGGATTAAATCCTGAAATAACATGTGGGATGCATTGCACTGGTTTTGAGTTTAATAAAATCATGTCGAGACATCCATCTCATACTTTTGGAATAGTTGGAACTGAGTTTCACTTATAAATACATTTAATTTAATTAGATGTATATTTGTTTAAAGAAATCAATTAAGTAAATTTAAACTAAATAAATTTTGAGTGAAATAAATTCTGACAAGAGAAATTTAAAAAGTATAAAAAAAAGCAACAAAATTCATTTTCAAATTCTATGTCCTTTTTTGGATATCAAAGCACCAAATATTTTTACAATCTTTAGAACAAAAATTATGTATCGCTGTTGTTTGGCATATATTTATATGTTGCTTTAATCTTTTACCGCGTAATTTTCTACCGCAATAATCACAATCATTATGATTTCTGCTTAAGCAAGTTTTCAATAATGGTTGTTCCTCCATTAAACCTTCAGTAATTTCTTGATAGTTTACTAAAGGCATTCTTGGATAATCAATATGAAATTTCATTTTTAAAAATGAATTGAATTCTTATTACAAGAGATAATAAGGAAATTTTCTATAAATATATTTGTTTATAAGGAAACATTTCCTTTTTCCTCACATCCATAAAAGTCCTATAGTGAATGCTGTATTTCCTTATTATTTAAATAATATTTAGAAATTGTTAAAATAATAATCGAAAAAAATAGATTCTTTTTATAAGAGAAAAGAAGAACTAAAAAAGTTATTACAGGAATTCTGAAGACTCATTTTTAAAGACATAAAATAGATTATACTAGAATTTTTTTAACATAGTGAATAATTGATAATAAACTAATCTAAATCTGAAAGAAATTAAAATAATGATTTAAAATGAAAATACTTATAGTTTATGACACTAAACATGGAAATACTAAAAAAGTAGCAGAATTGATTGGTGAAGGTCTTGAATCTGCTGAAGAAAACGTTATTACCATCGAAAATGTAAAAGAGATTGATCTGAATAAAGACATGACTTATGATTTAATACTTATTGGTTCTCCTAATCATGTTGGGAGTCATACTAAGAATATAAAGAAATTAATTAAAAATCTTCCTGATGCTTTATTAAAAGGAAAATCTTTTGCTGTATTTGATACGTATATGGGAAAAGATTTTGAAAAAGCCGTAAAAAAAATGGAAAAACAAATTACTGAACTCATGCCAAATTTAAATAAGATAAGTCCTGGTCTGTCTATAAAAGTTGGGGGGATGAAAGGGCCCATCGTAGACGAAGATCTTCCAAAATGTAAAGAATTTGGGAAAAAATTAGCTAAATAATTTTTTTCTTTTTTTAAAATTTTCTAAAAATCCATTTTTTTAAGGATTTATTTCTTTTAATTTATTGAAAAATTCATCTGGATCATCTATTCCAGACCTTAATAGCACATATTCCTTATGTATATCAAGTTGATTGCTATTTATTTCTAGATAATCCTTATCTAAATCATTTTGAAAACGTAACCAACACCCTAAAGCATCAGAATAATCTTGCCAGCCCCCAAATACTAGTTTACTCAATATGTAATCTTCTTTTGAGGCGACCCAACACTCAATTCCGGCAAAATTAATTCTATGTCTTCTCTTTAGACCTAGTGGTCCAATTTTTTTATATTTACTAAGGCTTTTTTGGTCAATGATATAATTATCAAATTTAATAACTTGTTGCTTATCCAAGAATTGTAATAAATGGATATCCTTAGCAAGTTTTGCAGCTGATATCCAGTCTTGTATGGGAAAAAATTCATTTTTTTTTTAATATTTCTATATATGTATCTATGTTATGATTAACGGAATAAATATCAACAACGAAATCAATATATTGAGTTGTTCTCGTTTCAGAATAAATGCTCACTAAAATTCCCCCAACCAAATAATATTTAATACCAAATTCTCTCTCAATTTTTTCTAAAAAAGTAACAATTTGAAAAAAAGCTTTTTCGTATCGTATTTCCATAATTTATTTTCTCCTTTTTATTTTTTTATTGATTTTATACATTTGGATGATGATATCTTTAATAGATTTATTCGGATATCTCTCTTTTTCAATTTTAATGTAATTATTTAAATTAAAATTGCATAATTCAAAAAAAATAGATATAGAAGCATCAGTTGGTATTTTTTTCATCAATTCCATTCTGCCTTTAAAATCTCGTGCTATTTTTCTAAAATTTTTGTTTGAGTCAATTGTCATTTATTCTTTCATTTAAGATTTTAACTTTATAATGTTGATTTCTTTAAATATAATAATAGGAAAATGATTTATTAATATTTTAGAATCCCTTAGATTTTCAAATTAAATGAACAAATCTTAATGATTAGTTTCAATAAAAAAGAAAGATATAATTTGTTAAAACACACACACAATATATACCTGTTTTATAGTAATTAAAAATGTGGATTATACTTTTATGGATTTTTTTATTTGTAGTTGGTTATTTTATTATTTTTTTTGCTGCTGACGTCTTTTTAGAAAACTTAAAAGGATTATGTATTATTTATAATGTATCTCCATTTATTATTGGTTTATTAGTTCTTGGTATTGATCCTGAAGAATCAATAGCATCCATCATTGCTGCTATAAATAACCTTCCATATATTGCAGTTGGAAATGTGATAGGTAATTCCATTATCGCCCTAACAATTCCATTTGCGTTACCAGTATTTTTTTATAGAGTAAAATATAAACCGGTTGCTCAATATTATTTTAATTTAATCTATATTTCAATGATATGTATCTTTACAGGTTTATTATTTTATTTTGGACTATTTTTTGCAGGTTTTTTTTGTATTATTATCTACATTTTGTATTTAATAAAGAATACAAGAAATTTTTCAGCGAAAGATCTAATAGTTAGTCCTACTGGCGGTGAATCAAAGGATATTCAATTAACAATAGAAAAAAACAAGAATGAAAAGAAATCTAGAAAATTTATCTTAGTTCTAATTGGGTTTATTTTTATTTTTTTGGGTGGCGAGTTGTTAATTATTTCAGCAGCAAACATTATAATTTTAACATCCATTCCTGAAACTTTCTTTGGGTTTGTAATTATTGCATTAGTTACCAATGTAGAAGAAATAACTTTAGTGTTAAAGTCAATAAAAAAACAAAGTGTTGATATTGCTTTTGGAGGGATGATTGGAAAATTAATCTGGAACTTAACTTTAACTTTTGGAATTAGTGGAATAATTATTAAGAATTTTCAATTTACTTGGATATTTTTTTGGAATTGGGTTATTCTCCTTATCTTAATAATATATTTCAATTATATCTCCCGTAAGAAGATATTTGAAAGAAATGAAGGTCTTATCTTAATGCTTATTTTTGTTTGTTTTATTACAATTAATTTTTTAGTAATAAGTATTTAATAGAAAATCTAAAGAAATCCTAAGAGGTTCTTAACACCGTCTATTTTAGGAACTTCAACTTTAAAATAATAACGAGCAATATTAATTAAATTTGATAAATAGGACATTTGTATTTTTTCACCATATACTTCTGAGATATGATCTATGAGTATTTTTGGTGTCATTGGTTCACCTTTATGATTTTCAATAAACTCAGCAATATTTTTAGAGAATTCATATAATTTATTTAATTCATTTCTTAAAATGATTAAACCAGCCATTAAATCATATTCAGTAATGAACTTATGTACAATAGTTTTCTCTATTTCTAGTTTTTTTGGGTCAATAATTTTTTCCTTATCCCTAATAACTTCAAGTTTTTTAAAAACAAGAAAATCTTTATATTTACTCTTATTTTTCTTATAATCTTCCTCCAATATGATATCAACATCAAATTCAAATGATTTGTCAAATACATATCGAAAAAAATTCTTGATATGATTATATAGAAACACCTGATCCAATATTATAAGGGTTTTTCTTCCATATAAAATCGCTTTAATTACATACGCCATTAATAATTCTGGAATGTTTAATTTAATTAAATCGAATTTAATTGCATCTGTTTCAGGAGAAGCAACTTCTTCAGTTCCCTCAGTGGGGGGACTTTCTGGAAGTTCAATTTTGAAATCTGCTACTAAACAATCTCTTACAACAAAATTTTTATCTATATAAGCGATAAATGAATGCTCACATATCATTTCTGCTGCAATATTAATTGCTAAAAGACCTTTTGAGACATTTTTGGTAACATCATCTGCAATCTCTATATTTTTCCATTTTGAGCAAATTGGACAACGAATTTCAAGTTTTGCCATATTAAATCAAAAGAAACTATTTTTGAAAAAAGTCTTTTATAACTAAACTAACTTGATATTTATATCTTTTTTTTTGTATAATATTTTTTATATTAATACTTAATAAATTTGCTCAATAATAATAGCCAATTTATATTACAACGTTTTCTTAATATCTTTTAACACGACCATAATTTCTCTCTATTAAATTAGCAATAAGTAAACATGAAATTGCACCTATAATTTCCGCTGTTAAAAATGCCATTGAATTATGTAAGAATAAGGTTGAGATAAAGAATGTAGCAAAGAAAAAGCCATTAAAAACAATGAAAACGATTAATAAAGGTTTTGTTAAGGGAAAATTTAAAAACTTCTCCAAAGTTGAACTTTGTATGTTCCTTTTACCAAACCTGCTCTTTAATCTTTCTCTTCTCTCAACTTGAGCATAACTTTCAAAAATGATAAGACTTGCAAAAAATATAGCAATCCAAACTCCAAGTGGAATTAAAACTAATATAATGTGATTTCCCATTGCTAATAAATATTGACCTATAAAAATAAAAAATATTTGAATAATTCCATTCATTCCTAAAAATATTAAACCAGTACCAAAATACTCTTTAGATGTCCAACGAATTCTTATCGGCATATTAATCTTATTTTACTAATATTTTAGTGGGCCCGGCGCGATTTGAACGCACGACCTTCCGCACGTCAAGCGGACGTCATACCGAGTTTTCCGAAACCCAGAAAATGAGTTTCCTCTAGACCACGGGCCCTTTTATTTAAATTTATGAATAATATAATTACTCGTATGTAATTTATAATATTAAAAAATAAATATTTTATTAAAAATTGTTAATTTCTAATACAAACCCTTATTTTCGAAAATAAAATAAAAAAAGAATGAGATTAACTTTTTAGGCTTTTTTCTCTCTCAACGCTCTAATCATAGGTAAATCCTTTCCGGAGAGTATTTCCAGCATTGCTCCTCCTGCTGTGGAAATAAATGACACATCATCTGCTTTTCCTGTCATAGCAGCTGCGGCTCCCATTTCACCACCACCAATAATAGTAAGCGCATTATTTTTCTTAGTAGCAGCGACCATAGTATCTACAATTTCATTTGTGGCTTTTCTAAAAACTTCTTTTTCAAAAATCCCAGGTGGGCCATTTGCGACAATTGTTTTACACTTCATGAGGATTTCATTAAATTTTTCTACTGTTTTCTCCCCAATATCTCCTGTTGTTGTATTATAAGTACCAGCTTCATCTATTCCAATAGTTTTTCTATTTCCATTATCATCGATAATCAAATCTTCTGGGAGAATGATCTTATCTTTATATTTTTCATAGGCATCCATTATCATGTCTTTATTTGCTTCTAAATCTTCAGCTATTATTTTATGATTAGGTTCTCCCATATTTTTTCCTAAAGCTTCAAAGATTAAAATTGCGGTTAATCCTGAACATAAAGCATAATCTAATTTTTCATTATCAAAATTAAACTTCATAGCCTTAAATTTATCTATAGCTTTTGCTCCTCCTATTAACATAGCCATTGGTTTCTCAGGATTTTGTATGATTTTCTTCAATGCCTCTAATTCTTTATCTGTTATAGGGCCAGCCATCATTTTTGGCCATCCTACAATGGATGCATGAGCTCGATGTGCTGCTCCAAAAGCATCAACAATAACATAATCTACTAATGGATAAAGCGTTTTTACCATGTCTGTATTTTCTGCTTCAGAAAAATCTTTATAATTTTTCATTTCTCCTTCAAATTTACGAACATTGTTAAGGACTAAGACCTCTCCTGGTTTAAGATCTTTAATCTGTTGAACAGCTTGTTCTCCATATATATCTTTAACAAATTTTACTGGACGACCAAGATATTTTTCAATCTCTTTTGCATGTATATCCAAATCCGTAAAATCTGCATTTCCTGGACGTGATTGATGTGCTAATATTATTACAGCACTTTCCTTAAAGTATTCATTTAAGGCTGGAACAAGTGCTCGAATTCGAGGAGAATCTCTAATCTCCATTTTTTCTACATCGATATTTGAGTTTATATCAACTCGTATTAAGACTTTTTTTCCTTCTAAATTCACATCCCTATAAGATGTATAATCAATTTCCATTTATGTTATCACTTTTAATTAGGATTTATAATTGATATAATTGTAATTTATAATTATTTTGAGTAGTTATTATTTTTTTTCAAAAATTAGTAAAATACAAAATTTATGTAAAGTTAATGACTTTTATACAACTAAACTCTTATTCTGAAGGGAACATTAAATGAGTGAAATACAAGAAATACTCCAAAAATTACTTGAAAATAAAATATCACGTGAAGAAGCAGAAAAGTTATTAAAGGCGAATTTAATCGAAGAGGTTGGAGATGTAGCAAAATTAGATGTTTTTCGTAAAACAAGAACTGGAATACCTGAAGTTATTTTTGCTAAAAATAAAGATCCTCAAATTCTAATAGGTATAATTTCTGGATTCCTAAAAAGTAAAAAATTTGCTATAATTTCACGTTATAATGAAGAACAAAGAACAATAATCCTTGAAAATTTTAGTAAAAATATTAGTTATGTTATTGAAATAAATGATTTAGGCAAAATCATTGTTATTAATGAAAGTTCATTTAAATTTACTAAAAAGAGAGGAATTGTAGGAATAATCACCGCGGGGAGTTCTGACATACCCATTGCAACTGAAGCAGAGGTAATTGTAAAAGCTATGGGGTGTGAAGTTATCTCGAGTTATGATGTTGGGATAGCAGGTATACATCGAATTTTTACTCCGTTAAGTAATATGATAAAAAAAGGTGTTCATGTGATAATAGTTTGCGCAGGTATGGAAGGAACACTTCCAGGAGTTGTTGCGGCTCTTGTGGATGTTCCAGTTATAGGAGTACCAATTTCGAGTGGTTACGGATTGGGTGAAAAAGGAAAAGGAGCACTAATCACAATGTTGCAATCTTGTTCTCCAGGATTATTAGTTGTAAATATTGATAATGGATTTGGAGCAGGTGCTTCTGCTGCTATTATTGCTAATAAAATCGCCAAATAAATCTGATTAGAATTTTAAAATATCTCACAATCCTCATTTTTGACATAAAATGTACAAACTCAAGTAGTAAAATTTTATAAATATTCAAGTTTAATTTTTTTTTAATTAATTATTAAAAACAAATTTTGAAAATATGAAATTTATGGCACCAACACAAGCTTCATTAGATGCTCTTGATAAACTTCGTGAGCTTAATTCAGAATCGGGGTGGTATATAATTCCTCTGCTTGCGATAGTTTTATATATTTATGGTGTTGAAATCAAGAATGCTAGAGAAACGGGAAATTGGAGTACAGTATTTGCAGGGTTAATGGTATTAGGTTTGGATTTGATAAATGAAATATGGAATGGACTTATTTTTGTCATTACAAATTACTCTGCTTTTTGGACTACACCCGGAGCAAGTGCTTATATCATTTTGATTGGATGGAATATTGAAATTGCATTTATGTTTTCAATTGCAGGAATAACATTTGCCAAGTTTTTACCAGATGATAAAAACAAAAAAATACTCGGTCTCCCTAATCGATGGGCTATGGCAATCGGTTTTACACTATTCTGTGTAATTGTGGAAATTTTCTTGAATGTGGGGAATTATTTAGTCTGGGTGTATCCATGGTGGCATTGGTATAATCCAATTCTAATCTTTCTAATAGGATATTTTCATTTTTTCGTCGGGGCTTTTTATGTATATGATTTACCAGAAAAAAAGAAAAAAGTAAGAGTAGTTGGATTAATCTATGCTATAGGAATCGTATTATTATGCATATTTCTCCCTCTAGGACTCGCGGGAATAATCAACTTTTAATTTAATTTATTTTATTTTTTTATAGAGCATTATTCAATTATAAAACTCTTTTTTATTAAACGTTTTTTTATTTAAAAAAGCTAATATTTAAGTAAACTTTCTGCTTGAGGAGCATGATAATAATTTCCTAATTATCATCCCATTTCAAGAAAAGCTTGGCTCTTAAAGTCCAAAAACACTTAAATTTTAAGATAGATAAGTA
>JAZGEW010000151.1:0-2629 GCA_036478875.1 Promethearchaeia archaeon
TTTTAAAATTAGAAATGAATAAAACCTGTAATTGAAATGGGAAAAGTAAGAACAATTTTAATAAAAATCGTATCAAAGGAATTAATAACAAAATACCCAAATGTGTTCACCATTGATTTTGAACAAAATAAAAAATTATTGGATAAATATCTTGAAATAGATTCAAAACATTTAAGAAATAGAATCTCAGGATATATTGTAAACTTATTAAAAATTAGGGAAAAAGAATAAGTTGTTTAAAATATATTTCCTTGATCTTGTTTATAATTTGAGCAGATTTAGAAAAAGAAAGGGATAATAATTAACGATAATATAAAAAAAATGGCAGATCTTCTTAGATCTGGAAATAAGATGCTAAATATGGCTTGTCCTGTTTGTAATAATCCATTATTCCGAAATATCGAAGAAATTACCTTTTGTCCGACATGTAATAGAAAAATTATAATTGTAGATGATAAAACGAATCAGGATGATAGAATTAAAGAAGATGAGATAAATAGTAAAAAAAGTCGAGAAGAAGGTCATCTAAATAGACACAATGAGTTATTAACCCTCTTAGAAAATGTGCTTTATGAAAAAATTGAAATGATTGCAAAAAAATTAGAAAGTGAGACTCAATTTCAGATGATAGAAACATATAATAAAACTTTATCAAATTGTATTGTTCTTCTTAATAAAATCTCAATCCTGAAAGATACAAAATAATTGGTGTATTCAATTTTTCACAAAATTAAAATAGCTCACACTTAGATTTATAGGTTAAGATAATATAAACCTATAATTGCTTCTGCCGGGATTCGAACCCGGGTCCCGAGGGTGAGAGCCTCGGATGCTTAATCCTGATCATAGTTTATTGAAAACTACGTTAGATTGACCGAACTACACTACAGAAGCAGAAAATATTTTTTTTCAATATTCCATAACGCTAATATTAATAAATTTGTATAATTTAAAAAATTTAATATGATCTGAAACCAATTTTACCATCCATAATAGAATATTTAATGAATGTAAATCAAGATTTTGATAATTAAAATCAAATTCTCTAGAAGATTTACTTATATTATTAATTGATAAAAATCGGTTTCAATAGATTTACATAATGATCTCTGATAGAATATTCCGCAATGTTAGTAGCTTCAGATATGATTTTCTGTGTTAAAATTGCTTTTTGATTATAATTTTTTGCTAATAATTTATCTGCAAGATATATAATTGCCCCCATTAAAATGAAGGGATTTCTACCACCCCTCTTCCACATAGGTAAATCTTTTAAAATTTCACGACATTTTAAAATTAATTCATTTTGGAACTTTGACTCTGACCACAATACTTCTTTTTTTTCAATTCTTTCTTTTAAACATTCATGCTTTGTAACTTCATCTACTAATCTAATGAGATAATCTTCGCTTTTATGTGGTATAGAATCATTATTTAAATAATGTTTATACCTTATTCCATCTCTTAGAATTAATCTTGGATTTACTCTGTGGCCGTAATTTTGAAATGCTTTCGAGATTTCATTAATTGTTATAGGCGCATTATGATATTCTTTCCGAGCAGCAAAGAAAATACAAAATGCAATTAGTGAAATGTTATTGATTACTCTTTCTTCATTTTTAACTATTTTTTTATAGAAATACGCAGCATTATTTCGAATATTTTTATTAAAGTTGAGATACAATGAAATTTTATTTAAAATATTAAAAATTCTATATTCAGTTTCATGATTTTTAATCCGTAAAAATTGGGAATAGTTCTTTTTTAATCTTCTAAATAACTTTTGCTCACCGGGAGGCAGAAGTTTACCGCTTTTATCTTTTAGATATTTAGATTTTTCATAATCGATAAATGAGCCCAAACCACCTACAAAATCTGTTCGTTCTCCTAAAGCTACATACTGTTTGCTCATAGATTTTTTATTTTTTAAATCATGAAAAATAAATGAAGATTCTCTATAGAAATTATTAATTACTAATCCACATTCCTTACAAATTTTTTCAAAGCTATTTACGATAGTTTTTCCTCCACATTCTGGACATTTTCCAGTTTCATCTTTTTTATTTTCAATTCGACTAATTTTAAACACATTAAAGCACAGATTTTAAGTTTAAGACTTTCACCGTTTATTATTTTATTTTTGTAGAATAACAATAATATTAACAAACATGTGATTTCAATGAAATGGAATAAAGTTCTATAGGGAAAGAGAGGGGTGATGAAAAATAAAAAAATATGAATTTATAATGTTAAATTTAGATTTAAATCTATAACATAAATTTGTAATGTTAAAAATTATTTATTTAAAATACTCAAATCAAAATGAGCCAAACTCCAAGAAACATAGAAAAAATAAAAAATTTTCCAATCCGGAACTGGAAAACAATAGAAAATATCATCAGAAGGGTAAAACAAATCATAAATGGGAAAAGAGAAATTATGTACTCAGATGTAATTAATTTTATTATTCGAGAAGGATATAGAGGAGAAGAGTATAAGCAATTAATAATATGGTGTAATTATAAAATTAGATTAGGAAAAACTTATGTAGAATTCGAATGAAACCTAACGTTTTTTAATCGAGTTGAGCTTTAACTTTAAATATATTGTTTAATCAAAAAGTTAAAAT
>JAZGEW010000152.1:0-15957 GCA_036478875.1 Promethearchaeia archaeon
GCATTAGATTTAGGAACAACTGGTTGTAGAACTTTTATTTTTGATTTAGCAGGTACGATTATTGCTAGCGATTAAAAGTGGGTTTTATTAGATACTTGTGTTTATAAGAAAATGATAAAGATCCATAGGTTCTCCTTGTCTGATATGAATAGTTTTTCCCATTCTTAATTCACTTCTAATATCATATTGTTTACTTTCATCAAAGAATTGTTTTTCCTTAAGTTTAAAATTGAAAGGAGTTTTTAGAACGGTTTCCTGATAGTTTGACCATAACTCATCGAATTTTACTGCCTTAGAATAAATAATGATAAAATTAAATGGCAAACCGATTCTATCATATTTAAAAATTTTTAACAAATGCTCTTCAATTATCTTTTTAACATTGGATTTTAAGATTAATGCTTCACAGATGGTTAAGAGGACATTCTTTTCATCTATAAAAACAAAATCTAACTTACCCAATCCACCTATATGATCAAATTTTCTTTCTTCAGCTGAAGCGGACATTCCTGAAGGCTTCTGTTCCTCAATGTGCCAACTTCTATGCTCTATCGAATTATGAATAAATTGACTTAGAATTCCTGAATAATGGTCTTCAGATTTTTGAATAGATTGGATTTTTTGTTGAAATTGATAAATGCATTTGATCAAGGATTCAATAATAATTTCTCTATTGGTTTTTATATAAGTTTGATTAATTTGGTCTAAAGTATGAGAATTTAACTTTATGGATTGATAATAAGGATTTTTGTATTCCACTCTTGTCAGCTCATTATCCAGAGGGTAAAACTCATTATCTCCACACCATTGGATTTTAATTATATATTCTCTTTGGTTAAGGTTTTTAATCTCTTTTTTCAAACCCTCTGGGGGAATATCATAGGTAATTCCATTAATTATCGTTTTACAGCGAAAAGAAGTTAAATATCGTTTATCAACATCCCATCCTAATTCAATATATCTCTTCCCTTCAATTTCTTCAAATTTAGGTTCAGGAAATTTAAAAGATTTTATAGGGAAGACTATTGTCAAATTTGGTTGGTCAAGAGCACCAAGGTTAATGTCCATAAAACTATTAACTTTATCTGTTATATTTGACAAGGAACCGTCTTCACCCCGAAATTCAATATTCTCAAAATCCCTATATGAAAATTCCATTCCACGAATTTGATTTAAATGGTCAAAAAAGATGAAATTAATTAGATCATTGCACGATACTCGTGAACAATCAAAATTTCCCTTTATTTTTTCTTTAAATTTATTATAATAGAAATAAGGCGAGACAGGGTAAACAAATTCAAGTGTATAGTTATTAAAATTATATTTTAAAAAAGGATTTATTTCTAATCTTGTTTCTAAATCATTAAAATGTAAAATCTCTTCAAATAATCCTACTTGATTGTGAATTGAGAAAATAGGCTCCTTCTGTCCAAGATCTTTATCAGTAAAATCAATTCTAAAATAAAGAATTTCATTTATAGGTTGATCTTCTGGAAGATTACTTATCCCTTCTGCATTATATGCAACTATTCTTACACGAATATTATTATAAGGTTCAAATAAAAAGGTTTCTTTAGTATCATTAACTAATTTCATTAATGTCTTGAAATTCCAATACGGACAAAAAGCCGATAAAATTTCATTACCTCTACTTGTTAAATCAATAGTAATTAGATTTCCAGTTAATAGTTCAGTAGAACGATAGATTAGTTCCAAATCTTCTAGCAATGCTAATAAAAAACTTACCTTATAATGAGGACTAATAGGAATACGATTAAAAAAAGTATCATCAAATGGATCTCCTATATGCTGTCTATGATACTCTTCAATATAATTGAGTAATTTGCATAATAAAATAATGTAATTTAGTTTATTTTTGATAAACTTTTCATAATAAATATAGGTTCTTAATCTAAGTCCATTATTGCTAGTCAAACCTTTTTGTTTAAGTCTTTCAAAACCAACTTGTAATTGATCACTGATTTCTATCCTTCTTGGTTGAGGAATTTCAATTAGCTTTAAAGTGCTATGAGGATATTGCAAAATTTTTAGAAATTTCTCACAATAGATTTTGATTACTTCTATTTCCTCTTTTGTAAAATCATCAATATCATATTCAAAAATAGTTTTGGGCTCAAATATAGAATCTATGTTATTTTTAAAATCCATTTTCTTCTAAAACATTTATTCACTATGGATAATTTAAAACTAAAGACTATATAGAGTTAATTAATAAATTTATAATAATATTTTAAAATCATTTCTAGAATGGACTTCTCGTTTGTTTCTCTTCTTTTTTCTTTCTAATTAGTAGGGAAAATGCGATACCACCTCCCGTATCGCCTTCTTAATTAAATAGGGAAGAGCGATACGACCCCTTTTATTGCCTAAGGGTGTGCTTTATTTCGCTGTGTCCTGCTGTGCCACCCTCTCCTATATAAAAGTATATATTAATTTCAAAATAAATTCAGAATATAATCATACCATTCATTTTTATTCGTAAAACCTTTTTTAACCAGTTTCGCATCAAGAATGCTATAAAAAGTGGATGTTCAAATCTAATGAAATAACCTTTTATTTAAGAAGTTAGAGCCTATTGATTTCTTTAATTTCGACTATCAAAGTAAGAATATTCTCCACGATGTCCAAACTGCAACAAATTGATTACAGAGATAAAGGGTTTGAATGTGGGGTTTCTTAAATTTAAATGTCCTTATTGTGGGCATCAAACAAGTTGAATTATTGTGACCGAACGTATATTATTATCTTTTACTAAATAATAATGAAAGAATTCAAAATTAGTGATCTTCTTAAACTTAAATTGGAGGAATTTGTATATACTACAACAATTCGCGGTCTAGACCCAAATTCCAACGTGATTAATGGCCCATGCTTTCCAATCGCGCCGAAATGCTCTAATTGTAATGGAATGTTGACAAAAATCAAGGATTATATTGTAGGATTCGATAAATTAGTTTTCCCGCAGTGTGGATATGAGAAAAATAAGTTAAATACTCTTTTCATGAAAATCTTTAATAATGATTTTTATTAAATAATTCGATATATAACTTATTAAGATAAATAATAATAATAGAAAGTATTTCAATAATGTTTGTAGCCGCACTTGATTTAGGAACAACGGGATGCAGAACTTTTATTTTTGACTTAGCAGGTACGATTATTGCTAGTGATTATCAAGAATGGCAGAGTTTTTATCATAGATCTTTGTAATATAAACAAGAGACCTCCTCATTTTTCCATGAAGAAACAATAAAGAAATTAAATGAATATCAAAAACAAATATAATTAATAAATTACTAATTTGCGTTGTCTAATTTATCCAGGAAAATTAGGCCCGAAAGAAATTCTTCTGAAAATACCCATGAACCTTCCTTACTAAGTATCCCTTGTCCTCTAAGATTTTGTTCAAAACTTTTTAATACTGAAAATCGTTTTTTAATAAATCTAATACAATATTTTAAAGATATAATAACACGATCATTTTGTGTTATAATCTCTGAACTCTCCCTATTCTCAAACCCCATTTTTTTTATTTGTTTTTATGAAATCAAGAGGTCTAATTAAGTGGAAGAAGAACATAATAACAACGTTATAAATTTAAGAATTTTAGAACTTGAAGATAAACTCATGGATTTAGTCGAAATTTCTAATAAGTACGAAGATATTCCAATTCCTGTTTTTGGACATGAAATGAATATTATTTTAAAAGAAATTGAATATTTGGAAAATCTAATTCGTTGAAACTTAAGTTTATCTAAAAATATTTTAGCAGTTTTATAATTCTTTACAAATTTATTATTAACTGAATATTATATTTTAATACTACTTTTTAAATTCCAATTGAAATTATTTATACTAGAAATGGAAAGACAACAAAGGTATAATTTATCAGCATCATGACAATAGAAATTAAAGCGGATTATAACGATTTTTATAAAATTTGTCTAGATCAATTTAGTAAAGCTAAAAAATCCTATAAGAAAAATCTAACCCAATTAAATGAATTAATTAAGGCTATGGATGGTTCAATATTCACTAACCAGATTCATTCAGAAGTTAATTATTTATGCGCTGATTTGGGAAATAATTTAAGTGATATTAGAAGCTATGTTAAAACTAATTTTAAAGAAGAAGGGATACAAAGTGATTTTTCAGCAATGAGTGATGCTATATCAAAATTTCAGGTTAAATATAATAAATTATATATGAATCCCCGTTTTAAAACCAAATCTGCAATGGAAGTGTTGAATATTCACTTAATGGAAGTACATAATATAACTAGATTTTTCGTATTCGACAATGAAAAATTAATGAAAATATACAATAAATATATTGGAGATTCAATAAAAAGGTCAATTGATAAATCATTGAAAAAGAATCCTTATATATGGGCTGCTTTTATCACAGGAATTTTTTCTATAATTTCAACCCTCATATTAATCTTTAGTTGATAGACTTTAACTGATAAAAGTTGAGCTCTACAAATAGAATATCAAAATTTCTAACTATTGATAAAAAGTAAAACACGTTTTATAAGAAATTTATTGATTTTAACTATATAGTTCATTCTAACTTTTAATTAATAAAATTATTTACGGGGAAAAAGCGGTTTCCATTTATCATTTTTCTTGTATAAACACCCTATTGTATTATTTGGAGTATTCCACTCTAATACTACCAAATATTCCAGTCCTTTATAACCTCCCCACTTCTCTGGATGTATCTTTTTAAGGTAATCTTTTACGCTTTCCAAATCATCTTCATTGTTCCAATTTTCTTTATTAAATGCTTTTTCATTTTTTCTAATAATTCTTGAATATCTTATATGGCTTTCTGAAATTAGAGAATTTTTGGATATATATTCAAATGATTCTTCAGAACCAACACCCGCGACTAAATAAAAATTAAATTTTGAGTTTTTTTTGGTTATGTATTTCTCATACTGTCTATGAAAATCATTTTTATAAAATTTTATAAATTGTGTTCCTGTACCAATAACATCATCAATAAATATTAAGAAAAGCCTATTTTCTGCGGAATACTCTGATAAATATTTTGGAACTTTATTGGATTCCATAATTCTAATTTTACGGTTAGGAACTTCCAAATAGTGGTTAGTAAAATAGCTCCAAAACATTTGACTTTTTGTTTGCAATTCATTCAAAATTATAAAAATTAGTTTATCATCATCTCCATACGGAAGTTTTTCTATTTGCTTTACTATTGCTTGTCTCATTTCATTAAAAGTATAATAATAATCTTTAACTCTATACAGTATATATTTTAAAAAATTAAATCGAATTATTGGATCCTCAAATTGTTCTAAAAAGATTTTAAATCGAATTGGAGGATAGAGCTCCTCTTTATATTTTGTTATTTTGGAGCAGATCTCATCAATAATTTCCTCCTCCAATTTATGAATATCATGGTGTTTAATTACAAAAAAAGAAGATTCCTTATAACCACATATATCTGTCTCTGTAAATGATAGTTCTATGTCTTGATTTCCTTTAAAAGATAATGAATTTATCGATAACTCATAATTTATTATTCCTGCTGAGGATTCTTTACCTTCACAATAAATTTTTACATTTGATTTAGGATTAAATGAAATATCAAAATCGAAATATTTCTCTTTGTTTTCAAATTCTAACTTAAAATAGTATTGTTGTGAACTATCACTTATTAAAATAGGCTCATTATTTTTAATTTTATTATTCTCTTTATCCCATTCAATTAATATTTCTTCTTTATTATCTAATAAACTCTTTTTAACTAAACGCTTTTTAATTATTTTTGGAGGGATAGGACAAAATTTAGTCGGGATTTCACATATTAATTGGGATGTTAACTTCAAATTTGGGCTAAATTTAAGTAATTTAATATTTTCCAAAAGTCTCTTCATTTGAATATTAACTTCCTGCTGAATTGAAAAAGGGGTAATTAGTTTTCTATGGATAATACTATTAAGTTCGTCATTCAGTGTAAAGTTTGATATATCCATTAAATTGGAGGCGAAAAAATCAGATATTTTAAATAATACGTTAAAAATCTTTTTGTTATCAGGTTTAATATGAGTTTCCTTTAAAGCACTATAAATTTCTGAGGCACGTTCGAAAGAATCTTTACTTCTTTGAAATAATTTTTCTTCCATATATGAGAAACCATCATATAAATTGATTCGAGCTTTATAACTATTAAGCTTAAATTTAAAGTTCTGTAATAAACTCTGATTTGTATTGAATTTATTGAAATCACTCTCAATATTACTCAATTCACTTATTCTTTCAGAAGTATTGAATTGAGAAGAATTGAGAATACTCGATTCTATTCGAACCAATTGGTAATCAATAAAAGAATTTATAGAATTAGAGATTATTACTTCATTATCTAGGATCTGCTCTAATATCCACTCAGACTTCTTAAAGTCTCCTAAAAATGAATAAATTTCCGCTGTTTTATATATTAAAATTTCATCCTTTAGTCGATCTTGAATTTTATCTTGAATTTGTTTATTGTTACCACTCTCTCTAGCAATTTTTTCTAAGATTCTGATAAAATGCTGCGATTGTAAATCATGTTTAGGATCAAATGTTATTATTAAATCAATATATCTTTCCATATGCTTATAACCATAATTGAGTAAAAAATCAATTGAGGAAAGATTTTTAGATTCAATTAGCTGTTTTATAAGCACTTCTTGCAATTTCTCATCTAATTGATTGAAGTTTTTAGCTAAGTAAATATTATGAATAAATGAATCCCCTTCTTTAAAAATGGATTTGGAAACGAAATATTCATACACCTCCTTTAATAAACCAATATCAATGTTAGGTTTATGATTATATTCATCACAAGCACGATAATAAATCCTTAAAAGAGACTCTAATTTATAAAATAGACCGATTTCGACTGAATCTTCTTTTAATTTAATATCGATATAATCTTTAATGATCTTTTTAAATTGATTAATTAATTCAGGTTGCTTTTTGAAAAAAATTGATGTAAGTGCTTCAGCAGGTAACTCCTTAAATAATAGTTCTCTAAAAATACACTCAGGATCATTGAATTTAAAATCATCATAATGCCATTGTAATAAATTTATAATAAAAAACCCTAATTTTTCAAATAAAAAATCTTGGTATTTTTTAAGCTTCTCAGGAAATTGAGCAAAATAAGTTTGAACAGCCTGTAAATGTCCAAGTTTTACCAGATCATCCAAATAGTCATCAAATAAATTACTTTTTTTTGCCCATGCTATTTCTAGCAAAAGTAAATGTACCCAACCATGTTCACCCAATTGATTTCCCATATGTGAATAATTAATCTCAAGCTCTATAATTTTTTTAATAATATTTGTGAGCTCCTCTTCAGTATAGAGATCAAAAGTATATCGGAAAATATCATCAGGATTTCTCTCAAAAAGCTTATTTTCTATTGTCTCTTTTGTATAATTAACAAACTTATTATAAAATTCTCCCTTTTTTCTCCTACGGCTATCCTCCATTATTTGTAAAAGTTCCTTATTTTCACCTTCCAATAATTCTTTTAGAGAATAATACTGTTTTTCATAAATTATAATATTCTTTAATATTTGTCTCGTCTCTGAATCATAACGTTTTATCAATTTATTAAATTTAATAATTAATTCATATCCTAGTCGATAAGATCCTTTTGAAAAAATTTTTGGAAAAAATTCAACAAGAAATTCTGGTTTTTCCTTATTTAGATATTCTAACAAAAAAGAGTGGTTTATAAAATCATCATGATAGAATTGATTAATTTCATCATATAAATTTTCGATAAATCTCTCAATTGAAGAAATTCTGTTTCGTTTATATTTTAAAAATTCAGTAATTTTGGGATATAGCAGTCTACACAATTGAACCTTAAAATTTCTTGAAAGAAATTCACTTTCATAATTCAAAACTTCAAAAATTAAGCTAAATATTTCTGTAAATTTGTAATATATAAACGGAGCATTGGGATCATCCTGGGAGTTAGTTTCATATATTATTTTTTCTACGGGGAATTCATTTAATTCCTTTGACACTTTAAACTTATCTTCAAGAAGTTTTCTAAAAAAATATATCTGCTCAGGACATACCTGCAGTATATGTAAGATTTCATCCCATTTCTCATTTTCAATTAGCTTTTTAGTCTTCTGAAAAATTATTTCTTTTAATTCTGGATAATTCACATGTACTCTATCTTTTTTTTTTTCTTATTAAATCTTTGAGTATCTCTTATATATATAAAAAGTAAAACAAATTTATTCTTGGTTTATTAATTAAAATGAATTATATTTATACTATTATGTTAATATTTAAATAAAAAGAGTAAAAGTGAATAGTGTAATTGGTAATTAGATCTCATGTATTTTGCATATATAGATGAGTCTGGAACTCCAGATCCTCACGAAAAAAATAATAAATTCTATGTTCTTGCTGCTGTAGTAATGCAAGAGAAAGGATTGAATTATCTGAATGCAAAGTGTGATAAAATCAAACAAGAAATATGGGAAATAATAAAAAATGAAGAAGATTCAGAGATTTTTCCACCGAAGTTTGAAATCCATATGGATGATATAAATGGTCGAAGAAATCATTATAAAAGTCTAAAGGATGATGTTAACAAGTGGCATAAGGTCGTCACAAATGTATATAAATTGATTTCTAGATTGTTTATAAAAATCGTGGCTGTAATAATAAAAAAGGAAGATTTTTATTCAGAATATCCAAATGATGATCCTTCTAAATGGGCGTTTGAGTTATTAGTCGAAAGAATTAATCGTTATGTAATAAAAAAAAGTTCAAATGAGGATGGATACACGGATCAATATGGGTTATTGGCGATGGATTCCGTGGATATTGAAGCTGATAGGAAAAAACGTAAACAAATCCTAGAATTTATGGAAAGAGGGACAGGTCATGGATGGGAAGAATATCCTGAAAACATACTTATCTCACTATTTATAGTAAATTCAGAACTTCATAATGGAGTGCAGATTGTTGATGCTGTCGTATATTTACTTCGGTGGTATATAAGAAAAATATTTAACGTAAATCCAACAGCATTCTTTCATCAATACTCTGAAGAATTTCTAAAATTAATTGTCGAAAAGTTCCATGAGTATCCATATATCGGTTCTAATACCATTAAGTTTTTTCCAACTAATACAAGTGTTCCTGAACATTTTTGGGATAGATTTAAAGCCTGATTTTCCTATATTATAGAAATGAGATCTAAAAAAGATTCAAACGGGTGAATAAATTGTTTGAATGGAAAAAGATAAAATTAGATGAAAATAGAAAGAATGAAATAAATCAATTATTTGAAGAAGAAAAAAATTATGAATTAATATTTAGAATTCTAAGTGAAGAGAATTATAGTGATATAATACAATTTCTTCAAATATCCGGCTATATAATTAAAAAAATTCAGACATATTTAGGTCATCAAAAGTACACTATTATTTTTGATACTACATACACAAAACTATTTAATTATTATATAAAGTTAGTTGAGAGGGCTTGTATACAGGATTTACAGAAGTCAAAGAAAATCTTAATAAAATTCTGTGAAATAATATCCACCATAAGACCAACAATAATCCCATCATCAAGGCTTTCATCTTTTTTTTTAAGTTGGTCTCTAGAAAATCATATTTATGAAGTATTAGATTCAGAAAATAATGATGCTGATAAGATTGAGTCTCTTGAAATAAGATTTAGACAAAAAATGAAGAATCTTAATGATTATCTTCAGAAAAAAGATGATGTCTTAGATATAGACTATAATTATATCTTATTTCAAGTACTGTGTTATTATGAGATCTCAAGATATTTTTGTGGCTCAATTTTAGGATTATACGATATTATAAGTAATTCATATACTCACATTAATAATTATTTTTCTGAGAAAGAACTAACTAATCGAATTATTAAAAGGCTTTTAAATAGATATCAGTCTAAAATAACTAAACCAATTTCTGGATATATTGTATATTTAAAAGATATAAACTTCAAAATTCGGAACTATGCTGCTCACAGAGCATTTGATCCCCTATCAGAGAATTATGAAATAATTGATAATCGTCTATTGGATAATGGGGAAAAAATGCATGTTAATCAACTATTACTTAATTCTTTATTATTGTACTCATTTCTAAAACTTAAAGAATGCTGGAATTATATTATTCTAATAGAAATTAAATCGAAATTTAATGAGAATTACTCAAATGAAATTATATCCTTAAGAAATGCTCTCTATAACTTGTATTGCGATTTCAGACCTACAATTAGAGCAGATAGTCAATATTTAATGGCTAAGGGAACAATTTTTGAAAAAGAATTGTTTAAACTTAGATTAGATTCATACTTTTTTAGGTAATTTCAATATCGTTAAATAATTCTTAATGAATTATTGTTCTAACTGTGGGGGAAAGTTAGAGGGAGAAGAAAGTTTCTCCCGATCTTGTACAATACTTAAATTTTTGGATTACCGTATATGTTTAATTAAAAATTCCTTAATTTCTTCTATTAACTCATCTCTACATTCAGGATTCGACCATTTCTCAAGTTTGAAGAGATTCTCTTCTTCCGCCTTTTTGTGAAGCCATAAATGAGCAAGTTAATGTTCTAAAGTATATTCTTGTAAAACTAAATGTGACTGAATCTAATATATTCTAGAAAAAGCTCTAATTTTAAAGATTATAACTTAAATTCTAATCGTTTATCAGTGTCTAAAAAAATATAAGATTTATTAATAAATAAAAAATATTATTTTATACACTAAGGTCAATTTCTAATTAAAATAAATTTAAATGGATAAATTATAATGACAAATGGGCTTTTAGACTTAATCTTTAATTTGATAAGTACAAGTCTTACTTTCATAATAATTATATTTCTCATTTATGACCATATTAAAGGCGATCGTAAATTAACAAAAAGAGTTCAGGAATTTTTTTGGGATCTTGAGAAATTAGTGATCTCTTTTTGTCAAGTTAAAAAAGTTGAGAGAATTAAAGATTTTTCAGATAAGTTAAAAAAAAAAGGTATTAATTATGAAGGTGAGTTGCCTAGATCTCTTGAAGAGATTTCTAATGAGCATCATTACACTCAATTAAAAGTGCAACGAAATTTTGAAAAGTATTCGAAATATCTCGGTCTATTTACTTCACAGGAAGATGAAAGCAGATATATAAATAATGCTTATGTAATAATACATGATACAGGAGAACTAGAAAAAAGATTAGAAGAGAAAATTATCGAAGATTATTCAGATTTTACAGATCATCAAAAGGATGCTATTGATAATTATCTTGAAGGATTACGTAAATATTGGAATGACTATTATCAAATTTTTCTTATGAAACCAAACTTAAAAAGAGGAAAAAATATTAAAAAAGACATACAAAACTTAGAGAACGATACCGCTAAAAACATCACAACTAAAGTATTAGATGATTATAAACAAAAAGGAGATCTCTTTTTTTATTTGGGAAAAAATAAAGATGCTATAAAAGAATACGAAGAGGGTATAAAAGTTGCAGAATTATTAGGAAACAAAATTGAAAATTCGACCTTTCTTAATAAGATTGGAGTTGTAAATCAAAATCAAGGCTCAACATTAGAAGCATTAAAATATTATCAAGACGCTTTAAATAATTTTGAGCAGATAGGTGATTTAACTGGAAAAGCAATAACTGAAAAAGCAATAACTCTTAATAATCTTGGAAATATTTATCAAAATCAAGAGAATTATGAAGAAGCATTAAGTCTGTATGGGGAAGCTCTAAAAATCTTCGAACAACAGGGTGATTTAACTGGAAAAGATATCGCTCTTAATAATCTCGGACTTGTTCATCAAGATAGAGGAGATTATACTCAAGCATTAAAAATGGCAGATTATTCAACTCCTAAAATTACCATTGCGCTTAAAGGTGTGAAAGGATCGTTAAAAATAATTAAATTAGAGAAAGAATTATATGAAATTACATTTAATTATCCAGGTTCTATATCCTATGCGGGTATTAGATGGAGACTTGATGAAGCATTCTTGGAAAAAACACTGAATTCGTTAAGAGAATTAACAATAAAATCTTCTTTAACTTGGGAAAGATTAAAAAATATTGGAACAATTTTCTACTCACAATTTATTCCACCAGAAATTCAAGGAACACTTAAGGCGACAAATATAAGAGCAATTGAAATTATTATAGATTCAAGTCTACTTCTGTATCCATGGGAGTTATTTTATGATGGAGAAGATTTCATTGGTTTAAAATACAATATCGGGCGTCGTGTAATTTCACCATTTCAACCGGTAGAAATACCTTTTCCAGTAGGCACTCCTGGACGATTGAAAGAAGATATCAAATTTTTAATTGTAGGAGATCCTACTGAAAATCTTCCTGGAGCTAGGAGCGAGGCAATTCAACTTAATAAACAATTATCTAAAATAAAAAGGGTAAAAACTAAGTTATTAATAGGTAAAGATGCAAATAGAGCCAATTTTATAACCGAATTACGAAAGGGTTACGATATCATTCATTATTGCGGTCACGCTTATTCTAATGCGGTTGATCCTAGTTATAGCGGTATCCTTCTGAATGATGCTCCACTAAAGGTTTTTGAAATTAAAAATAGTATTTCTATTGAAAATCCTCCCATATTAGTTTTTATGAATGCTACCGAATCTAATTTGGTAGGATATCCGTTTTATAATTATGGCATTAATTATATAGGAATCTTATGGCCTATATATGATAAAGTCACTCTAAATATTGCATTATCCTTTTATTTTGATATTTTTAATGGTCAGTCATTAGGAGAAGCTTTAAGAAGAGCTAAACTTTTTGGATATAGCCGATCCTCAAGGGAAGCCAGAGGAGAAGGGATTAGTTGGGCTTCTTATATCTTATACGGAGATCCAACACTTTTCTTTGAGGAGGAAACAAAAAGCTAATTAATCGTCCTCGATATAAAAATATTCAATGCCGTTTTTTATACCAGATTTAATAAGATCTAACTTAAGTAAATGTTCTAATTTGTGTCTCAGTTTAAACTCCTCTAGTGATTTCTGTAGTTCAAAACTAGCAAGACGTCTATTAGCTTTTTGTATAATATAGCTATTAAGCTCTTTAATAATGTCTAGTTCTGATAAAGCATTTTCTGATTCATTTAGAAGAACATCATAGACAGCTTGATGATCCTCATCAAGTTTTTTTTTTTTTTAAATTCATTCTTAGGAATTGGCATATTTGATTATTATAGAATGAATATTTAAAGTTTTTTTCAATTATATCTATTATTTTATATATTTAATTAAAAATGCTTTAACTTTCTCGATTAACTCATCTCTACATTTGGGATCATGCCAATCGTCTGTATCGAATAATTTTTCTTCCCTTGCTTTCATTTGTAACCCTAATTTCGCAATAACATAGAAAGTATGACTGCGAAAATTACTGTATCTTGGAACATTACAAATCTCGTCAAAGGCATGCTGAATCAGAGACCATCTTGCCCTTTGAACCTCATCACTTTTAGCGGTCATCAAGTGTATCATATAAGATTAAGAAAATTAAAAGGAGATGGGAGTTCAAAATTATTATTCTAAATCTAAGTGGAAAGTAAAAGAAAATCTATACTCAAAAAAAAGGAACTTATCTATAATTTTAGTAGAAAGAACTTGAAGATAATCATGAATATCTATTACACTTTAAACTCGTTTTTTAACTTGTCTAATACATAGATAATAAGAAAGATTCTCAGCAATGTCATTACATAGTGAATGTTTTCTGATTTAGGAAATTCTTAAACAAACCCAAAATAAAAATAGAAGTGGTTTGATACCAATGAAAAACTTAAGCCTGATTATCATGTAATTATCTTTTTTATCATTCTTCACATAGTATCATTTTTTATTTTATACTATTTATCTAAATAAATTCTGTATTTTTGGTAAGTAATCCTCCTTCTTCTCTATACTTTAAAAGTTCTATGGTGAAATTCTTAATATCCTCTAAGTATTGAAGAAACATTCCATTTTCAAATTTTTCTACAAAAGAATAAAAATCATTTATAACTCCTAATTGGTCAATAAATATTAAAGCTAATTCTAATTTGGTTTTAGCTTTAACAAGGTCAATATTAGACCATTTTTTATATGTTTCCATAAGGTCATACGATCTTTGACCATCACCAATGAATCCTTTTGCCTTAAATACTGATGTCATGGTTTCGGCGAGATTTCTTTTGTATTTATGAAAATCAATATAGCTTTCAAATGTCTTCAATTTTTTTGGTTTTCCTATTGAGACATCAACTATTACACTTTTTAGTACATTTAGAAGTTTTTGTTTTGTAATAGTGAATAGAACAGAGTTGTCTTCAAATAATAAGAGCGTCCCAAGAAACAAGGCTCTCATTTCATCTGTTAAGGTATTAAACATTGTATTAAGATAGAAAAAATCAACATGATGTACACTATCATATAGTTCTCTAAAAAATTTTTCAATAAAGATATAAATAGATTTATTAGATTCACTCATTTTTTGATCTAACTTTATTTTTTTTCGATTCTTTCATCACTTTTTCTAATGAATGTTTGATTCTTGGTAGATCACAAAAATTATTAATGATATTATACCATCCTGCATCAATATCACTTTTAATTCTTTCCCATTGGCATTTTATAGCCTTATTAATAAATTTCTTAGGTTTATAATAAATCACTTTACAGATTTCCTTAACAGCAGTATTATGTTCTTCGGTAATTTTAACAGTGATGTTTTGAGTTTTCATTTCTGTTTTATTGGGGGAATTGTAATCTGAATTTTTATTCTCAGAAAAAATAGCATCAGTACAAAAATAGTAAAAAATTAGCAGTTCATTGTTATCTTCTTTAATTTCATAAAGTAAATTTTTGAAATGGTCATTTAGTAAATAATTGAATAGATTCTCATAGGAGGTGTTGAATTTTTCAACAAATCTCTCAAAACCCCTTGCTAAAGGTTCTGGGAAGGGAATTTTATATTCAATGCTATATTTATTCTTATTCTCTATCTGTACTGGGTTATTTGATATATCAATCTCATTTTTATTGAGCATTATGAGTTCATTCCTTATACTATTATCTTTTCTTAAATTATGAAAATATTATGTTTTGTCCCATATTAATATTATTATAATATTGGCATATCTCCCCATAAATCCTTATTATATATCTTTTTAAATCTCATTTTAAAAGATTATTAATATACATTAAAAAATACTGTAAAAAAATTATTAATTTCCATTAAATAGAGAGATTAAAATATTAAGAAATAATTACAATTTTAAATATGAGTGTAAATCTATCAAATAAAAGAATAATATATCGGTGTAAAAGCAAAACTAGTAGATCTGGGAAAAAGCAATTTCATTTTAATGTTCCTAATTCTCCTTTTAGAACAGGAGTTATAAATCCAGATCATGAATATTTCATTTATTATATTGAAGATACTCCTGAGCAAAATGAAATAATAACAAATGATATTGAGAAATTACAGATTATCTTACCACTTTTAGAAAAGAAAATACCTTTTGTTACTAAAGTAGCTCAGCCTAGTGGACAATATAGAATTAATATTCCAATAGATGTGATTAGAAATAAATATCTAGATCCTACTAAAGAAGTAAATTATTGGATTTATTTCGTAGAACAAAAATAGCATAGACTAAAATTATTCTTAAAAGATTTAATTGGATAATTGGGATATTTCATTGATATTGAAAAAAAGATAGAATAAATTTGAAATTGCCTATTTAAAGGTTAAAATTTATCTAATCATAGAGTTTTATAACCTCTATCCCATTCACTCTAAAAATGTTTTGAAATTATTTTAAAAAATTTTAAATAGGCAAACTATTATAATTTATTGTTACA
>JAZGEW010000153.1:0-16037 GCA_036478875.1 Promethearchaeia archaeon
TATCAGTCCGTCCTGCCCCTCGATTATCAAAAAGTATTACTTTAAATTTTTCTGAAAGCTTATTTATCAAGTTATGATGCCACCAAAAAATATTCTGAACAGCTCCCAATATCATCACGAGCGGAAAACCTTCTCCATGGATTTCATAGTACATGTTAATATCATTTACTTTCACTTTCGGCAAAATAACTCCTCTCAATTAATTAATCTTTTAATGTAAGGAATATAATACTTTTACATTTTTGCATGATATTGGTATTTTTCTTATAATATATAGTTTTTACATAAAGTTTTTACAGAAATGTTTTGAATATTGATTATTATAATATGATCTTGAAATCTACCAATTGAAAAATTCCAAATTTTTTATCTTTTTTTCTTTTTTACAGTTTAATTATTTTTTACTAAAAATCATCAAGAATATCAGCATTCTTCAATGTTATTTTGGTTATGAGATGAGACTCACTACAATATTCTACAATATATTGCTGTACACATATAGAATTATTCTGACTATCAGCTTGGATATTTTTTTGTGTTGGAGATTTTTCTTTACCTGAAACAGGGAAGTACCTTCAAACAGCTTGGATTCCAATTTTTAAAATATTAGAAAATAAAATCACTTAATATTAACGCTTTCAATCACTTTTTTCCAATCTAATGTTTTAACTGTTTTATGAAGATGATGTTTATCATCTACTATATTGTAAGTGAAATTAGTGAAGAGTTTTTCAACACAAGATCGAGATTGTTTAATTGAAGCAATCTTATCGTGTTTACCATGAAATATAATTACTGGAATGTTTATAGGGGAATAATCTTTAGGATTTATCTCAGAAGTTGGCAAGTATGGAGCAAGTAAGATCAATTTAGACACTTTTTTAGGATTTTGACATGCATATAAAACGCTCATCAGCCCTCCAAAACTTGATCCAATAATTATCCACTTTACTTTCTTCATTAAAATTGGAATTAATTGATTCATCCGTTCTTTTAATAAAATTCTAATTGAAATTTGTGGTGTATATGGTGTAAAATTTGGAGTTAAACAACCTGGTAATGCGGTTCTTAATAATAGACCTTTAAATCCATCACCTGAGCTTTCAAGACCATGAATAAAAATAATATTTTGCATTTTTTTTTGAAATCTTTTCTACTATTCTACTTCTTTAGGAAAATTATCCAGTTCTTCTTTTAATAATTTCATTTCCTTCTTATGACCTAAAAATACCAAAACACCAAATATTGTGAAGTAAACTGTTAGAATGAGTAGTGTATAAAAATAATAATTATATGTAAAACTCATAATATGTAAAGCCAACCCGATAATAAAGCCAGTAAATAATCTAGATGATGTAGTGCTTTTTCTTAACAAAAGTCTTTGAGTGCCCCAATCAATTATGCCTGGTAAAGGTAAAATGATAATTAAAATCAAAGCAATTTCACTACTTAGTGGTACTTGGGAAATATTTTCAAATATGTAAAAAAAAAACATTGCAAACAAGCCTCCAAGTATTACTCCTGAACATCTTGAGCATAAATAAATTTTTGTTCTTCCAAATTTAAGATAGAATGTGTGATCACTAGCAGAAGGTGGATGGTGAGTTAAGATCATATAGTACAAATTACTTTCTTCTTTAGAAAGGACTCTATCATATATAAGTAATAAAATAGGAACAATAAATATAATTGAAATAAGTGCTTGGAGAAAGAACTTAAACCCGTAATTTAAAATTATCACTTCAGCTGATTGTTGACCTAGATATAAGAAAAATTGAATAACCATAATGAGACCAAAAATAATGCAGGAAACAATGATTAAAGCTACAAAAGTATAATAAACTTTTAGTGGATCAAAGTAATTCATAGGGCGATATTTATAGATTCCAGATAATAATCCTAATATAGCCACAATAAAGCACCATTCTAGATAAAGAGTATCATAAAAAGCTAGTTGATAAAGCAATTCCCCTAGAAATCCTGAGATTAACCCATGTATTGGACCTGCTAATATGGAAAAAAAAGTGAATATTAGAAGTGTTATTCCAAATTGAACTGAAAACTCTTGATTATTTACGAAATTGCTAGAGATTGAACCAAAAGGTTCAGAAATATATACATATGAAATTATAATAAAAGCACTAATTAACAAATTTAAAAAAATAAAGCGTAAATAGTTTTTTCCTTCTAATTTTTGAGGTGTTTCATTCAAGATATCTTCAGGTTTTCCTATTTATTTTGACTTAGAATACAAAATTCGGAGAATTATTAATTAAAAATCTCATCAAGGTCTTCAATTAAATTCTTTTTTGTAAGTTCAAACCCTGCTCTGAGAACTTTCAAAATTATGTTTTTTGCAAAGGGAACCTTCAGGATAGATTGATCTTGTTCAACGATATTAATTCCTTCTTCATTATAATCTA
The DNA here is from genome assembly GCA_036478875.1 of Promethearchaeia archaeon. Classification (GTDB taxonomy): domain Archaea; phylum Asgardarchaeota; class Lokiarchaeia; order Sigyniarchaeales; family SOKP01; genus Loki-b32. The sequence continues at coordinate 2,424 of JAZGEW010000153.1, forward strand.
GTTGACGTTTTAAAGCTTGATATGCCTTTTCTTTTGATTTAAAAACTGCTCTAGATAACTCGTTGTAATTATTAACATCCTCCTTTACATTTAAAAATAGGATACTTTCTTCTACTTGTGTTATAAAGCATTTTTTTGTGACAACTATTAATTTTTTATGATTCTGGTGATTTTTTCGGCATTGAATATCAGTTTGGTCATTCTTTAAATAAATGGGAAAGTTCTTATTTATAACTTTTTCAAATTGTTCTTTTGAAGAAGAATCACCATTTTTTACTAACACTTTAGCAGAATCAAGGGTAATCTTTATTTGTTCTAACGTGCCTTTCTTTGCATCATTATCAGACCAATATTTATAAAATGATTTGACAATAGGCTTTACAACAAAATTTAATGCGCCTATTTCTAACTGTGAATCAATTAAGGACGTTCCATAATTAAGAGAAGTCTCCATTTGCTCAATCATCCGTTTCTCTAAGATTTTATAATTTCGTTCTATATAGTCCATTATTCCACTCCAATCTCGAAAATTGTATAGTATTTTTTAAGTTTGATTATTTAAATAAAGTTAATTTCTCCAAAGCTAGAAATATAAACAATTGTTAAAATTTTTTATAAGTTTAATTATTTTTGATTGTATGTATCATTAAGTCCTTCAATAAACTCTTTTTTAGTTAACTCGAAACCCCGTCTAAGTGCTTTTACAATTATCCTTCTTCCCACATATATTTTTAGCAAGGAAAGATCCTCTTCTACTATTTTGATTCCCCTATCTGTAAAATCTAATTGTCTCATTAAATTTTTTTCAGCAATCTCTTTCGTTTTAAAAGCAACTCGACACAGATCTCCATAGTCATCTACATCTTCTTTTACTTCTAAGAGTTTTACAACTTCTTTTAAGTAATTGATAAACGTTTCTTTTGCTACTTCTAGTATTCTATCATAATTTTTATGCTGTTTATTGCATTGTAGCGATGTTTGATCTGCTTCAATGTATTTTGGCAAGCTCTCATTAACAATTCTGGTAAAATTATCATGAGTGGTTCTATTCTTCAATAATTTTATACCCACATCTAAAGTTAGGTTAATTTGTTTCAGAGTTTTTCCTCTCACATTATTTTTTGCCCAATAATCATAAAAGCTTTTAACAATCGGCTTAATTAACCAATTGAGAACACCAACTTGCAATTCGGTATCAATTAATTTCCGGCCTAATTTAATGGAATTTTCCATTTGGTGGATCATTCTCTCTTTTACAAACTGATAATTCCTTTCAATGTGATTCAATATCTAATCTCCGATTGGTTCGAAACAAAAATATAAATTCTCAAACTCAATTAATTATTATTAAAAGATTTTTATAATTTTAAATAGTTATCAATTGATTTATACAATTAATTTTATGTGTTAATAAATCTTTATAACCAAGTTAGAATTAATCAAACAATATAAATTGAAAAATAAAATTGATTTATTGAAAAAATGTCAACTTTTTGGACTTTCAGGACTTTAATTCTTGGAGCCGACCCTGATGCAAATCATTTTTACCTCTCAAGAGCCTTTGGTGAAGCAGGGGAAGATCTAGAAACATATTTTAAATGGTATAAAGAGGTTAAAGTCTTAGATGATATTTGCAATTTAGAGATTGATGCAATTATTAGTCTTTCTGCTGATCTAGATGAAATAATACCTATGGTTGATGGAATTATTTATTTTTTAAATCCAACAATCCCGGGAGAATCTGAATTATTTGAAATGATACTTCCAGATATTTTTTCAGTAAAACGAGATATCCCAACAGTTATTATATTCTATGATCAAAATGGAATCCTTCCAATCTCTGTTAATGAATTATTGACGCACATATGGGTTAATTTTCCTAGTTTAGAGGCTTTTGTTAATCTCTCTCCAAGGGATTTTCATCAGGCTCTCCAATCATTATGTTCAGCTATGACTAATGGTGATACACCGCTAAATATTGAAAATGCCTGGATGAGATTTCCCATATTCATTCAAATGGCAAATATCTATTTTAATAATCAAAATTATTATTATGCCGCTCAAGCCATTAGAAAAACTGCTATAATCGCAGATATATATAATAAAGAGGAATTTTTCATAATCAGTGAACAAGCAGCATATCTCTATTCCAAAATTAATTTATATTTAGAAGCGAGTCAAATCTTAGAAAAGATAGATAGAAAAAAATCACTAAATTTTAAAAAATTATATGCTGATGCTATAATAAGAGAGGGGAACCAATTTTTCAATAGGAATGAATATGAACAAGCAGCTAGACACTATGAGAGAGCGGCTCAATGGTCAAGCATAGAATTATTAGAAAAAACATTTATTAATGAAGCTTTTCGATTAGCAATAAATTCTTGGATTTCCACCTGTAGAGTGGAAGAAGCTTTTAGAATTCTTCAAAGTTTACCTCATAAAGGAGTATTAGTGATATTGAGGGAAATTTCAGATAAGATTGCTGCTGCGACTGATTACTTAGTAAGCATCAATAATTTTGAACTAGCAAAGGAGCAATTGTATAGAGCGGTCAATAGATACCAAAGGGAAGATCTTTTTGAAGAATTAAAGGGTTTAACTGAAAAATTAACCGAAGTTCTAATCACTATTTGTAAACAACAAGTAAGTGAACAAAAAAACCATGCAGCTAAAAATACTTATGATGAACTGAAAAATTTATGGGATTCCTATAAAGTAAAAAAAGTAAATTTAGATTCGACTCTAGAAGAATTAATTAATAACTTTTTTGAAGTTAATAATTTTGGAATGGCAACCATATTAATAGACAAATTGAACTCACGAAAATTGAAACAACAAATTGCGAAAATTAGAGATGACCGTGAAGATAAATATATTGCTTTGAAAAAGAAAGAAGTAGAAGATTATGTCAATAAGGGAATTGAAATTTTAAGAGATTTTGTTGAAGCGGAAATCGATATAATAGCAAAGAGAAATACACAAGAAATCAATAAAGCAGATGAGCTGGCAAAACAGAATAAGTATTTGAAAGCAGCAAAACTCTTAAAAAATCGAGCAGAATACCTTAAAAAGATTGGAAAAGAAGATATTAAAGACCAAATTCTCACAAAATCAATAGATAAGTTATTAGAAGGCTTAAAATTTGAAGATTTTTTTTCATATTTTAATGAACTTTCAGGTGATATGAAGAAAAGATATTTAACGAGAATATTTCCAAAATATTTTCAGAACTTACAAGAACTTAGAAAATCAGGGGATTTTATAAAAAATGAAAAGATATTTGAAAATTCAATTAAGTTATATCGAAACCAAATGCTTTATGATCAATCTAAGGAAATAAGTTTATTATTCATTAAAGTAATTAAGAGTGAAGCTTTAAGTATTTTAGAAAGTACGGGAAATCTTTCAGCAGTTAACAAAGCAGAAATATTCGTTAAAAAAGTTTTAAATATAGTAGCAGCATATTTGGAAAAAGAAGAAAGTGTTGATATCACTTTTAATAAAATCTATAAAAAAGTTGCTGAAATTTATATTGAATTGGATGATTTACATTTAGCACACGTCTATAATGATAAAATTGAAAAAAAGGAATATAAAACTGAAATTCATAAGAAAATAGAGAAGCTAGAAACGGAAAAAAGTGCTATCAGATCTAAAAAAGCTCTTGAAACACGTGAGGGAGAAGAATTAAAAGAAAGAGGGTCTTTTATTGAGACTAGAGCAAGAGATGCGTTTTTAGATAAAGAAAATGATCGAAAAGAAAGAAATGGATTAAGAAGAAGATATTTCAACGAAGGATTAAGTTATTTAAGAAATCAACAGTATGATGAAGCAATTGAGATATATAAGAATACCATAAATCGATTTAATTTAAGAAATAAATATAGGTTAGCAGGTGTATCTTTAGCTGTAGCTTGTCTTATACTTATAAAAGAAAATAAATTTAAAGATGCTAAACGACTATTAGACGAGACAATAAAACCGTTATCTGGTCTAGGAAAATTGTTTTCTGAAACATTTGCTGTTACTTTATTAGAATATATTATTGGATTAAAAGCTATTCAAGATGAACAGAAATTTAAAGAATCGCTACATTTTTTCGAAGTGCTTCCCTTATTTGAAGAAGAATTGGAATTATTAGATGATTATTTAGGAGAAGATTCTCTAAAAGAAGAAAAACCAGAAACAATAAAAGATGAAATAATTCTGGCAAAAAAGGAAGTAAAGGAAAAAATATCACGCAAGGAATTTGGAGAAAAGTCTAAATTACAAATAGAAATTGATCAAAGGTTTGGTAAAATCCAATCGAAAAAGGGAGATGCTAGAAGAGACAAAGATATTATATTCAAGAAAAGAAAACCAATGAGAAAACGATATTATTTACCCATATTAGAGTTGCTAGAATCCCAAAAATATAAGACAGCAGCAATGGAATATTTAGAATTAGGGATCTCACTTACAAAAAGGAAAGACTTTGAAGCTAGTTCTTTGATGATACTCTTACATGGATTAACCCTTTTAAAGGCAGGAGAGCCTTTAAAATTAATTAAAAAGAACATTAATGGTTTTTTAAATAATTTAGGAGTTAATAAGAAAATGATTGAAGAAACATTATATATGATGCTAATCATATTTCTGATTGACATAAAACTATACAATTTTAGTAAATATTTACCAAAAATTAAAGAAATGCTGGAAATACTCCCATTATTTGAGGAAGAGGAAATACTAATCGAAATTGAAGAATAAATAGGTAATTTTATTTTTTTTTAATCAACTATATTCGCATATCTTTGTAAATCTTTTACACGCATACGAAGTGTGACTTCTGTAACACGGGCGAGCTTCGAAATTTCTTTTTGAGTTCGGTTTTCATTACAAATTTTTGAACCAATATAAATCGCTGCTGCCGCTATTCCTTTAGGGTCTTTTCCTGCTGAATTAAATCCACTTTCTTTTGCTTTTCCAATAATTTTAACTGCTATATTGCGACATTTCATGGAAAGTTTTAGTTCTTCGTTAAATTTATCAACATATCGATCAGCACTAAAATGTTGGACTTTTAGTCCTAATTTAGGTAAAACCTCCATTAAAATCAATCTATAACTTTTTATTACTTTCTTTTTTGGAATTTGAGCAACTTTGGTGATCTCTTCAGCAGTTCTAGGTATTCCATGAACTCTTAAAGCAGCAAAGATCGAAGCTGATAATAATGTATCGATGCTACGACCCATAGTTAGCTTTTTTTTAACCGTCTGTGTATAAATCCGAAGTGCATCTTCTGCTACTGCATCAGGAATTCCTAATCTCTTTTGTAAACGTTGTAAATTAGGTAATGCAATCCACAAATTTCTTTCATAACTAGTTGTTAAAGATCTATGAATTTTTGCTAATCGGTTGAATTTTGATTTATATTTTGGACTTAATAGAGTGCCCCTCGCATCTCGTGATCCTCTAATAATTGTTCTAGGACCAATGGGGCTATATACTCTCTCATTACTCTTCCTTTTTTGAATTTCTTCTTGAGTAAAAGCTCTCCGAGGACTATCATCAAGAATCCTTGAATAGACAAATCCGCAGTTTAAACACACATAGAAACCATCTTCCTGACTTAATTTCGGACTATCGCAACAAGAGGATCCCTCTTCAGCAATCTCCTCAAAAAAATCATCATCTTCATAGTGAGTAGGCATGGTTTTTAAACTGCTAAATGATACTAATTGAATTTTTTATTATTTTCCTTAGAGATACATAAATTAATAAGTATATAAGTTTGATTAATTTCAACGTAACTTGTGAAAATTTAAATCTTAATCTTTTTAACTAGTATCTTAAAAGTTTCATAAATAATAATAAAAACTTTCTTAACATATTAATAATAAAGAATAATCGATGATTCTATGTCCTCAGATACTTCTAGTTTTATAAAAGTCTTTTCAAAATTTTTGGATCCAAAATCTACGAAAATTGAAAAACTACAAAAGATTGATGATGTTTTAAAATTACATATCAGCTCATATAAATTCATAGATAAAGAAGAAGCAACAATGATAAAACAACTTTTAGAAATTTCTACTATTCGAGATGCTTCTAAGCTAAATAAAGATAACCCATTTGAGATTTTAACTGAAATTGAAGAAACTGATGATTCTATTGAATTAACGGTAAACTTACAGAAAAAACTCGAGGAACTTAAGGTAAAATATCCTACACTTGAAAATAAATTAAAGAAAACAGTGACAATTAGCTCTCTCATTGCTTCCGTTAAAGAAGAGAAAGATGGTATTGAAGTAGAAGCACAGAAAGTACTTGTCGCTGGACTTGATAATGCGGGTAAAACAGCTACTTTATCGAAATTTGGAGGGCGTTTAGGAATAAGTGAAATGATCTCAACACACCCTACTAAGGGTGTTGTTCGGATGAAATTTGGAAACAGAAAATTGAGTTTATTTATCTGGGATCTTGGTGGACAACGGGAGTATAGAGAACGATATCTTGATAATCCAGAACAATATTTCATTCAACTTGATTTGTTAATTTATGTAATTGATGTACAAGACCCAGAAAGATTTGAGGAATCTCTTGAATATTTTGAAAAAATTATTGATTCATTAATTTTGTTAGAAGAAAATCCGTACTTCTTAATTTTTATCCATAAATATGACCCCGATTTGAAGAAAGATCCAAAAATTCTCTTAAATGTTGAATTATTAAAGGATAGTTTAAATGGACTATTAAAACGTAAGAAAAATGATTTTCATATCGAAATTTATTTAACTTCAATATACTCATTAATTTCACGAGAGCCACAATTCGCCAAATATGTAAAAAATCTTATGAATACTACTTATTCTCTTGCTGATCCAACTGTAAGAAAAGTTGAGGGCCTTGGAAAAACACTAGAAGAGACTTTAAATGCGGTTATACGATTATCTGAAAGTTTATCAACACAACTCAATGAAATTGATAATCGTCTTAGAGCTATAGAGTCAGGAGCATTTCAAGTTGCTCAAAGTGGAATCCCTATTGAAATCGCGAATCCAAATCAAAGAGGTGTAAGACCTCAAGAGAATACTCGGTTACAAGTCCTTAATGAATTAAAGGATTTATTCAGTAAGAGAAGAAGTTTGGATCTTTAATAACTTACTTTTTAATCTTTCTTCATAGATTCTCTAATTGTTTTAATAATTGCAAGTAAAAAAATAATAAAAAATACACTTAATGAGAATAATAAGTACCCTATATTATTAGCTAACATAGGATTTATTTGCCGATACTGAATTTCATATATTAAAAATTGCTCTAGGTAAGTTAGAAAGGTAAATGTCAGTGGACCCGTCAAATAAAGAGCAATTAATAATCCTAAAATCCCAAATATGCACCCAAATATAACATCTGTAGGGTAATGAACACCAAGCTGAATTCTTGAAAAAGATACAATCGAAACAAATAGTAAAATTAATAGAGTCATTGTTGGTGATTCTAAAAAGAATAATCCAATTAATAATCCTTGAGACATAACATTATACGAATGCCAAGACGGAAAACTTCTTGAAGTTGGCTTTCTTTCAAAAATAACAATTTTACCATCTTCAAATCTTTCGAAAGGTCTTTTTCTTTTTACTGTTTGCTTTATTGCTAATATGAGAATTAATCCAGTAAGAAATGTAGCAGAGATATAGGATAATAAAAAGGGATCATACCAAATAAATAAATAAAAACCAATTAAGAAAAGCCATATAGTTTCTCTACCAAAAAAAGAAATAAATCTTAAAATGATTGTTATTGGTTTACCCCCTAAGCCATTGTATTTCAAAATAATTCTTTGGTCCCATTGATCAATTAAATTCGAAAATTCTTTAAATTCCATAATAAATTGAATATCCTGCTTTTTTAAATTGGATTTAATAACTTATACGCTTCTATTACTTTGGGGATTTTATCTTCAAAATAGTCTAAAGAATGTGAATCAGAGCCTACAAAAAATTTCACTCCTTCTTTCTTTAACTGCTTCATAACATCCATAGATGGAAACGTTCTTTTTATTGGAAATCGCAATCCAGATAAATTTAATTCTACTTTTATTTTGTTTTTTATACATAAGCGTCCTAAATCTATTACTCGATTATCAGATACATCACAATCATCTGTAGGAATGAATTCATTATTATTAATATAGCGAAAGATAGTATCAATATGACAGATATTCTTGAAAATTTGTGAATTAATCATTTTGGTACTTACTTTAAAATAATTATCTATAATTTTTTTCATTGGTATTTTATCCAACAATTTTATTAATCCCTCTCTTGTTGTAATGGGATATCCAATTATCCATTCATGAATAGATCCTCCAATAAAATCAAATTCTCTCTCATAATCATCCATAAATTCAATTAATTGAATTTCTTTATTTTCATAATATTCAATTTCTAAACCACCGAGTATGAAATCATATGTTTCTTTATATATATCGATCTCTTCAAGATAATCATTAACTCTACCATTATAAAATGGATTAGTCTTGTCATTCTCTACATAATGAAGTTCATAATGATCAAGAAAACATATATTAATTTGATGCTCTTCTGCTACTTTTATATAATCTTCAAATGACGGACCATCCTGTGCCACATCCACACTCCATCCTCTTGTGTGGACATGAAAATCTGTATATTTAAACTTCATAGATGAACAAATTGTATAATTAAGAAAAAGAAATAAAAATATGGATAAATCAACTTAGTGAATCTTCTTTATCAAAAAACACACGATAATACAGCTCCCTTTCTCCTTCATCTGGAGGAGTTATCTTAGTGTACCCACCTTTATGAATAACACGAATAGTTCCTTTGTTCTGAATATGTATATTGCCATAAAATCCTTTTATGCCTTTTTCTTTGGCGATAATAATTATATGTTGGTAGAGAAACGTTCCAATTCCCTTTCCTCTATAATCTTCCCTAACTAAAAAACTATATTCCGCCATATTCATTTGAGGATTCAAATAATATGTTGCACTTCCGATCATTTCCTCTTTACCAATTTCCCCAATAAATGCTCCGAGCGAGAAAACATTATCATAATCAATATTTACTTCACTCTGAGTTTTTGAGTGTGTAAATTCTTTTCTAATTTCAAAAAATCGTAAATACCTATCTCTTTCATTTAATGAATAATATAATTCTTTAAGTACTTGTTCATCTGTTGTTTTAACAGGGCGAATATTAATTTTTTCTTTATATTTTGTTGTGTAAATTGTTTCATATTCTGAAGGGTATAAACAAATTCGGCCATTCTCATCACAAGGAAGCATCTGATCAGAAAATACATAATTTAATTTTTTAGCTTCATCCAATAGAACTTGCCTAAATTTTGGGTGAGCTATACATATCAATTCAAGTACTCTTTCACGAATAGTTTTACCATGAAGGTAAGCTACACCCCATTCAGTCACAACATAGTGAACATCACCACGAGATAACAGTATTCCTGCGCCTTCATCTAAATGAGGTACAATTCGTGATTTTTCACCATCTCTTGAAGTTGAAGGCATTATTATTATAGGTTTTCCTCCTTTAGAAAATGCTGCTCCTCTCATAAAATCAATAGTCTCTCCTAATCCCGAATAAAAACTATAACCCTCAGTTGCGGCATTTACCTGTCCAGTTAAATCGATTTGCCTAGCAGAATTAATAGACACCATTTTTTTATTCATTCCAATGTGTCTTGGATTACATACATAATCGGATGGAAAAAATTCTATGTAAGGATTATTGTCAACAAATTTATATAATTTATTAGATCCTAAGGCAAAACTGGTAAGAATTTTTTCAGGATGGTAGTTCTTTTTTCTACAAGTTAGGACTCCTCCCTCAATAAGTGGGATTATATTATCTGTAATATAATGAGAATGCATCCCAAGATCTTTTTTCTCCCCGAGAAATTTTAAAACTGCATTTGGTAGGTCACCAAAACCTATATGAATTGTAGATTTATTTTCAATCAAATTCACTAGAATTCTTCCAATTCTCTCAGCAATTTCGTCAGGTTCATCGAATATAAATTCTAATAACGGTGTATCATTATAGATGAAAAAATCAATTTCTTTCATATGTATAAAACTGTTTCCTAAAGTTCTAGGCATTTGAGGGTTAATTTCAGCAATGGTGATATAAGATGATTGAGCAATTGGCTTTGCAATATCTATATTTATACCTAAAGAACAAAATCCATAAGGATCAGGGGGTGAAACTTGTATAAGCGCGACATCAATGTGTTTCCTTCCTGTTAAAAATAAAGACGGAATTTCACTGGTGAAAATAGGTGTATAATCCGCTTGACCTTTGTTAATTTCTTCTCGAAGTGTTTTGCCTATAAAAAAAGCATTATGCCTAAAAAGGTCCTCTGCTTTATCCTTGAAATATTTTTCTGGTCCTATTGTTAAAAAGTGAAGAATTTCAGTATCAATTAATTTCTCTGAGTGCTTGATCAATTCTGCCGTCAGTAATTGAGGTTCTGAGCAACCTGAATCAATAAAAACTCTATTCCCTGGAATAATTTTTTTTATTGCGTCCTCAGCTGTTATTTCCTTATCTTTCCACTTTTCTCTCCAATCTTCTGTCATAATATCAGAATTCACCATGGTTTCATGTTAAATTTAAATTTTTCAATTATAAATATTATCTCCAGTCTCTTTATTAATTGTATTATCATCAATATAATGTTTTTGATAATATAAGTATGAATATAATAATTTTTTTTCCAAGCGTCTGTAGATCACCAAAAATAATTTGGTGATCTTCAAAACTATAAGAGATATAATTATTTTACTTTTTTAAAAATCATCAAAACCCAAACTCCCAATTTTCAAAAAATTATTATTTTCCATTAAGATTTTTGAATCCACATTCCAATATTATTAGATTTATTCTATAGCTCAAAAAAAAATGTTATTTCATATAAAACTCATATTTATTTTTGACTTATTTTTGGGATTTCAATTCCAAAATCTTCTAAATTAATAATAAGACAACTTTTTAATCCCACAAAAACAACTTTTTATCTCCATACTTTTTTTTTTATTTTTTGCACCAATCCGCACACGCTACAAACACATTTATTACCCCCGATCTTAACTATTTTGTTCTTATGCTCCTCACATTTTTTGTATTTAGCAGTCTCTTTTGGGTAGCCCATACTTCTATCTTTTCTTCTTGATGATTTCGTCATATTTAATCTATTTTTTCGTAAAAGAATTTATTTTAAAAATATCAAATGCTTGCGAATCCACAACTCCTTTGAGTATTACAAGATAAATTCAAATAATCTCAAATAATATTTGGTTTTATTATTATTATTAAATGATTATTAAAAAGGAGAGATCAAAAATACAAAGAAATAAAAAATTTGCTATCTTTATAAGTTTATATATTACATCTAGAGTAAAAGATTCAAAAATCATAAGAAATTAAAAACAAAAGGATGATGAAATGATAGAAAATATTTCTATTAATAAATTAGTTGAGAACGATTATAATCCTAGAAAATATTATGACGATGCTGCTATACTTAGGCTATCAGAAAGTATAAAAGAAATTGGTTTAGTTCAGTCATTAACTATTAGAGAAATCAATGGCGGAAAATATGAAATCATTTGTGGTATGAGAAGATTTAAAGCAGTAAAATTGACACCATTGGAATCTATTCCTTGCTTAATAGTTAAAGCAACAGACCAACAAGCAAAATTACTTGCTTTAACTGAGAATTTAGAAAGACAAGATTTAAATCCAATTGAAGAAGCTAGAGCTTTTGCTAATTATTTGGCTTGGAATAGTTCAAGTTTGAACGATTCGAAACATCAAAAAAATATGAAAACTAAAATTGATATTTTTAGTAAAAAAATCGGTATGGGTTCTATAACAATTTATAAAAGACTTAACTTATTAGAACTTCCAGAAGAAGTACAGATTATGGTAGAGAATTATAATAGAGAAGCAAGGACAGGAATATCATTAGGTGCAGCAACGGAAATTACTAAATTAAAAGAAATTTCAAATGAAAAACAACGCTCTATGCATATGATTGATTTAGCAAAAACATTTGACGGGGATATTGATAACCTTAAATACCGTATAGATAATATTTTAGAAAATATCAAAAAAGCTGAAAATGCAAAAGAAAGAAAGTTAGAACAATTAAAGAAATTATATGAAGAATCAGTAGATAAATTAATCGAAGTTTTAGATAATTCTATTGAAAAATTAATTCCTGAAGATATTGATGAATATAAAAGTGGAGAATACGAAGGTAATACTGAAATTGAAACTACATTAGTAAATAGCTATTTAGAATTAATTGAATCTGAAGATGTAGATATTGAAACTATAGAAGGAAAATGTAACTTTTCTATTTATTTTTATAACTCTATTAACGAAATATTAAATAATTTTAAAGATGATACACAATGGAAAGAATTAAGAGATAATCAAATTTCTATTGAAGATAAAATGGATAGGTTATCAATTCATCTTCAATATGTAAAAGAGTTTCCCACTTATGTTTGTGTATATTGTGGAGCAGGTATAAATGTTGATAAAATGGTACAAAAATTAAAAGAATATAAAGAAGATTTAACAGAAATAAATAAAATTAAAAATAGTATAGATAAACAAAAGAATAAAATTTCGACAATTGCAAGACAATTAAACAAAAGTATAGAATTTTACAACTCAAAATGGAAATTCTATGATGATTTAAGGAAACAAATGGAAGAGGAGATTAATGAATGAGCGAAGAAGCACCAGAAACAAGAACATATGTTACTTTAATGTTAAGTTACGATGTTGGATTAGAAAAATTATTAGATACGGATTTAGAAAGCGAAGGAATTAAAATCGCTTACTTTAATACTCAAGGAAGTAGAATTGCTAGTGCAGATGAAACAATTCCTGAAGGTATTTTTGTTTTTAGAAGAACATCAGGAGATAAGTTTTATATGTCTCCTCAAACAATAGAATTAAACAGAGTTAACACACTTGCTAATATCAAAGAAAGCTTTCGAAAAATCAGAGAGAGAGCATTAAGTACTGATGACACATTTCCAGGGAGAATATATCTGAATGAAGTGGGATTAGTAGATATTGGCGATGATATGAGAGAGCCTAGAATTGTTATGTTTACTAAAAATATACATTTAAAAGAAGATTCACTTAGAAGATTATTAATAGGAAAAAGTCAAATGCCATTAGATGCATCAGAAGTCTATAACACTTATAAAACTTCTGTTGATAAATGGGTACAATCTGGATTTCCTAATGGAACGCCACCTCCAAGAATTGAAGCTTCAGATGTTATTCATTATGCTCCAAATATCTTTAATTCTAGCTTAACTATTGTACGAAAATGTATTGGTGTAATAAAAGATAATAGATATTTCGAGGCGGAGACTTGCGAAGAAGTATTAAAAGAAGAAATAGAGGAATAATAAATATAAATTAGATTATTATAATCATTATCTTCTCTTTTTTATCTCATTATTATTTCATCATACTATGTTTATTAGTTTTTGTAACTCCCTAATCTTCTCTAATTTATCTTTTTTTTCAATAA
>JAZGEW010000154.1:0-26664 GCA_036478875.1 Promethearchaeia archaeon
TACTTCCTTAGTAAACTCCATCTCCTCCTTTCTTATTTCTTTCAACAGAGCTTTTAAATTTAGTTGTTCAATCTCTTTCGGAAATATGATAATTATTAAGTAATATATGCAACCTCTGGTTTTTATACTTTTGAACATAATTCTAGTTATTATCCAAATTACACTAAATACATTGAATTTAAAGGAGATATTGAGTTTATGAATGTTTCGTATGTGTTATTTAATGTAAAATTTACTGATGCAGATTTTCAAACAAATCTATACTATGATTTTAATATTCTATATAGAAATGAGGATGATTGGATTTTTGCAAAATTAAAATGATTAAATGTGTGTTAGATAATTCTCGTAAATTTCAGCTTCTATTAGTCCATGATAATTCCGAAATATTCGAGGGTTAATGGAAACAATATTTTCGGCGACTCTTAACTTACAGTATGCTGTTTTAAATAATGTTTCAGTACTTTACTCAAACTTTGTACATCTCATATTTTTAATTATTCTTAAACTCGTTTTGCTAAAAGCTCGAAATTTATTTGGTTATTTCCTACGTTTTGTTAGAATAAAAACCTTAAAGATAACTATATTATTTAAAAAAAATAATTAAAATGTGATATGATAAAACTTCAAGAGATTTCACTAATATTAAAGATACAATATAGGCTAATTTAGTGGCTGATCCGATTGCGGAAAAATTTTAGTTTTCTAATTCATTAATTTCTTTTAGAAGAACTAAATTAGAACCTAAAAATCAATTTATGCTTATTATTAATGATTATAGTATACGATTATCTATTTTTATATTGTTCCTCATAAAATTTTAAATACTCTTTAGTTATTACATTTTCTAACCATATTCTATTTGAAATATACCATTCAACAGTCATTTTTAATCCCTTTTCAAAATCTACTTCAGGTTTCCAATGTAACTCTTTTGTTATTTTATTGTGATTCATTGCGTATCTTAAATCATGACCTGGTCTATCTTTTACAAATATTATTAATGATTGGGGTTTATCTAAAATTTTTAATAATTTTTCAACCAATTCAATATTAGCAATCTCTGAATCTCCTCCTATATTGTAAATCTCTCCAATTCTTCCTTCTATTAATACTTTTAGAATAGCTTTACAATGATCTTTTACGTGAAGCCAATCTCTCACATTAATTCCTTTACCATAAACGGGCAAACTTTTGTTATTTAAAGCATTGTTAATCATTAATGGTATCAATTTTTCTGGAAATTGGTAAGGGCCATAATTATTTGAACAACGAGTAATATTTACAGGAAGATTAAAACTCTTGTAATATGACCTCACTAAAAGATCTGCAGAAGCCTTACTTGCAGAATAAGGGCTATTCGGCGCTAATTGATGATTCTCAGTAAAAGGTGCGTCATTAAAATTTAAAGAGCCATAAACCTCGTCTGTAGATATTTGAAGATATTTCTTAATATCATTTTTTTTTGCAGAATTTAATAAATTTTTTGTTCCAGAAATATTTGTATCGCAAAACAAAGATGGATTACTAATTGAACGATCAACATGGGATTCAGCAGCAAAATTAATGATATAGTCTACATCATTCTTGAGAATTATCTTATCAACAGCATCAAAATCGCAAATATCGGCTTTATAGAATTTGTATTGATTAGGGTGCTTTTCTTCAATATCTTTCAGATTTTCAGGATTTCCCGCATACGTTAATTTATCTACATTAATAACTTTAAAATCTATATTAGATTCGAGTAGATATCTTGTAAAATTACTTCCGATAAATCCCATCCCACCAGTAATAAGATAATTTCCCATGATACAATTTTCATTTTATTATATTTTTACCTTATGATCATTTTAATCCTTCATCTTTCTTAGAAATTTTTTTTAGGTATTGCCCATATTCTGTGTTATTTATATTTTCTGCAATTTTAATTATGTCTCTCCTACTAATATATCCCATATTATATGCTATCTCCTCAATACATGCGATATATAACCCTTGTCGTTTTTGTATTGTTCCCACAAAATTGGATGCTTCAAGTAATCCATCATATGTTCCCGTGTCAAGCCAAGCGAATCCTCTTCCTAAAAGTTGTACTCTTAATTTCTCCTTTTTAAGGTATACATTGAGCAAATCAGTTATCTCAATTTCTCCTCTTGGTGATGGTTTTAAATTTTTTACTATATCTACAACCTCCTCATCAAAGAAATAAAGCCCGGAAATGGCATAATTGGATTTTGGGTGTTTAGGTTTCTCCTCCAAGGATATAACTTGGCCGTTTTTATCAAATTCAACAACTCCAAATTCTTCAGGATTATTAACATAATATCCAAAGATTATTGCTCCTTCTTTTAAAGAGGATGCTTCATTTAAAACTGGTGTGAAGCCTTGACCAAAAAAAAGATTATCACCAAGAATAAGAGCAACTTTTTCACCAGCAATAAATTCTTCTCCGACAATAAAAGCATCTGGTAGCCCGCGAGGTTTGGTTTGAATATTATAAAAAAATTTTAGGCCCACCTTACTTCCGTCTCCCAGCATTATTTTGTAAAGATTAATATGCTCCGGTGTCGAAATAATAAGAAGCTCCCTAATACCGGCAAGCATTAGCACAGATAACGGATAATAAATCATAGGTTTATCATAAATAGGGATAAGATGCTTACTTATTGCTTGTGTAATCGGATAAAGCCTAGAGCCACTTCCTCCCGCTAAGATAATTCCTTTCATATCCTACCTGCTAATAAATTACAATTCTAAATAATTTTACACTTTTTATAAAAATCACTACATGATTCCTATAATCTAAATAAATTAAATTTTAGATAATTTTTAAATTAGAGTATGATTCATGATTATTGGTTCTTTATCATATTTTCTCTAATATGTTTAGTGAAATGATAATGGGGGATTTCAACCAATTGGAGATCTATATCTGTAACCTCATTATTGAGCTTGAATGGGAGAAGATCATTCCATTCTATGAGTTTCTCGATTAATTCCTCAAATGTCAATTAAGGTTTTTAAATTAGTTAAACTTAAATTATATAAAAAAAAATTAAATGGTTTATGATTCTTGAAAGATATCCAACCTTTTAATAAGCCAATTTATATCGTGAGACCATTATTACCACCAATCAAATTGGTTTATAAAAAGATAAAAGAAATCTGGAAATCTAAATGGCTAACAAATATGGGAAGCCAACATCAAGCATTAGAATCTGAATTATTGAAATATCTTGATGTTCCTTTTCTAAGCCTTTTTTGCAATGGAACATTAGCACTTCAATTAGCTTTTCAAGCACTTAAATTAAAGGGTGAAGTAATTACTACACCATTTACATTTCCTGCTACAGTGAATGCTTTATATCAAAATAATTTAAAACCTATTTATTGCGATATTAAATTTGATGATTTCAATTTAAATCCAGAAATGATTGAAGAGTTAATTACATCAAAAACATCAGCAATATTACCTGTACATGTTTTTGGTAATCCTTGTAATATGGAACAAATTTCAAAAATTGCAGAAGATTGCAATTTGAAAGTAGTTTATGATGCTGCTCATTGTTTCGGTGTTAAATATAAAAATAAAGGAATTGGAAATTATGGAGATATAAGTATGTTTAGTTTTCATGCTACTAAAATATTTAATACATTAGAAGGTGGAGCTTTATCATTTAATAATTCAGATTTAAAACAGCAGCTATATTTACTAAAAAATTTTGGAATTAAAAATGAAGAGGAAGTAATATTACCTGGGACTAATGCTAAATTGAATGAATTACAAGCTGCGATTGGATTATTAAGTTTACAACTTGTTGATGAAGAAATTGAGAAAAGAAAGAAATTAACTTTTACATATAAAGAAAATCTTAAAAATATTGAAGGAATTAAATATTCAAATGAAAGAAAGAATGTTAAATATAATTATCAGTATTTTTCAATATTAATTGATGAAACTGAATTCAAATATAATAGGGATCAAGTTTATGAGTATTTAAAAAAATACAATATATTTAGTCGAAGATATTTTTATCCATTATGTACTGAATATAAATTTGTTAAAAATGATGATAAAATTCAAATTCCTAATGCAAAGAAAATTGTAAAACAAATATTATGTTTGCCTTTATACGGAGAATTAACTCAAGATGAAATTAATACAATATGTGAAATCTTACTAAATATATAAATAATTTAGTTATTGTTTCAGACAACAGATTGCATATAGTGAAGCCATAGAATCGAGGTATTCTAAACAAACTTTATAAGCTTTTTACATTATGTTAATTTTAAGTTTAAATCATTAGAATTTTAATATTCGATTCAAACTTAAAATTTATATTAAATTATAAAAATAGAAAATATATTTTATGATAAACATAGGTATAAAAAAGTAAAAAAAAAACTATTTAAAAAAGAGAAAATCATGGAAAAAATATTAACAGAAATAAAATCCTCAATAGATAAAAACACATATCCAAAAAATCTAAGAATCTTTGAATTTACAAAAATTATTAACCCGGATTCAGTATTCGTTGGTGATAATGTTATAATTGATGATTTCTGCCTACTTTATGCAAAACCAGAAATGCCAATTATTATAGGATCATGGGTACACCTCGCGAGTTTTACATAATTGACAGGAGGGCCTATATCTATAGGAGATTTTTGCTCATTTGCTTCTGGTATTCGAATAATTGCAGGTTCAGAGCATTATGCAAATGGCGCATTATGTAATCCTCCCATACCAGAGAAATATAGAAATATTAACAGAGACGGATGCAAATTCGAGAATTTTACATTTACAGGAGCAAATTGTTGTATATTCCCAGGAGTAACAATAGGTGAAGGTGCTGTTATTGGATCTGGTTCAGTAGTAAGAGCAAATCTAGAGCCTTGGGGAGTTTATGTTATGAAAAATGGAAAGATGGTTAAAGTTAAAAATCGAAATAGAGAAAAAACATATGAAACTGCAAAAAAAATAGCGAATGAATTTAAAGATATTAGATTATTAAATAAACATTTATTAGAGATTTCTAAAGAAATTAATAAGATTTCTTTTAAATAATATCAAAATAGGTTATTAGATTAGGAAAACTCATTAATTATTACTCAAAATATTCATCCTATTTTTTTTATTGCGAAACTTAAGGTTCTTTCAGTTTCATGGGTTAGATAAATAAATTCCCAATTATATTTTATACAAAATTGGTTTACAGCTTGAACCACGCCATATGCTATTGCCTTATTAATATTTCCTTGACAATAGTCATGACCTGCTATTATTCCGTCATCTTTGACCTTCAGTCGACATAATTCCAACTCTTTTACTGTTTGTTGGTAAGAATGTGCTGTATCGATATAGACCCAGTCAAAATAACCATTCTCAAATTTTTTTAATTCTTTCTCGGAGGTATCTCTTATTATTATGACTTTTCCAGCATCTATTTCTTTTTGAAATCTTTTTTTAACATAAACCATTTTATGCCTATTATATCTTCCCGAATCCCATGTGTCTATTAAGTCTAGTTTTTTTGGTTGTGTTAAAGAAATAATTTTGTATGAAAAATCTCCTTTATCAACACCTAGTTCGGTAATGATACCATTTTTTGGGAGGAATTTTTACAATGTCTCTCTATTAAGGACCACTTTGAGATCTTTAATATTTTTTTGCGATAATCTCACTTAGTGTGCGAAATTTGTGTTAGTATTAATTTTAATTCTGCGTATTAGTAAGTTTATCCAAACAAATTAATTAATTTTTGGAACCTCTTATAAAGTATATTTAACATAATTATTTGATTTATTTCTTAGGTTTAATTTAATTATTTCGTAATTTACTTTTAATTTTTTATCGAAATTCCCCCCGAAACCTCATCCGGCGCTTCTATCTTCTAAAAACTTAAAAAGGCTATTTATTGAGGTTATTGCCGATTTTCCATAAAGATTATGTGATGCGATTTCATTATTTTTAGACATAACTTCAGTAAATTTTATCTCGTTTAATATTAATCTTTCTAAATCTTGAGTTGAGAAAACAGACACACTTCTTTCTACAAGATAGAAAAATCCTGATGTTTTTTTCATACATATTGGTTTTCCTAAATATACAAGAATTTGGACATTTCCCATCCCTTGTTGCCGATTATGATACATAATTGCAAGATCAATCTGCTTTAAGATGTTAAAATAAATATCTGAATTTAAAAAATCGAGGAGAGGTATAAATCGATCCCCAAAAAACCTCTTACCTTTTTCAATTATCTTTTTAATATAAGTCGGAAATCCATAGGAAAGAGGGCAGATTATTTCAAAATCTTGTTTTTTCATTTTAGATAATCGGATCATTATATCGAGATGGTTATTCGTAGGGAACCCAGAATTACCTAGCAACAGTAATTTAACGTCCTTCTTTTTAAAATTAAATTTCTCGTCAATAGAATCAACTTCTTTATCAAACTTTTCAAAATCAACCGGATTTGGATAAATGGTTTGAGAATACCATTCTGCCTTAGTTTTAAAAAATTTCTTTAATAATCTAACATCCCCTTTATGTGGAGAAATAACATAATCTATTTTTTTTATAACGGATTTTCGGATTTCATATTTGAAAAAGAAATAAAATTTATTAAGTGTTGATTTAATTTTCCCATCCAATTTATTTACTAACTCTAATGTAAATTGATCATATAATTGTATTGGTATGTATTTGTATAAATCAGCACCCCAAATTACCCATATAATTTTTGCTTTTCCATTGAATCTAAATAATAATCCAAATATTTCTTCGGTCAGATAATGAATGAAAAAATATTCTGCTTGTTTCATTAACTTTCTTATCGTCAAATACTTATACGTTAAGAATCTGATAATTTTATTCCTTGAAAGAATACCTAATTTAATGTTTTGATACTTATCTGGATTTATGTATTTCTTTTCGTTCCCATGTCGTAAAATAATGAATTGATGTTCTTCAGTATTAAAGTAAATTTGAATTAACTCAATAAACTTTTTTGAATAAAAATTATCCATCATTAAATGTAGATATTTCATTTTTCAAACGACTTGTTTAACTAATTTATTTATATTTATTAAATCAGCCATGCCTAATTAAATATGATAGATAATTAAATGGACCTTTATTTCAAGTAATTCAAGAACTTTTTGTATTATACTTTTAAATTTCTATCTGAAGGTGATTTAATTCCATTGAAAATATTATTAACCTAGAGAGAAAATTTCTTTGCTATCCAAAAAAGAAGACTTTGTCAATAAATAATATCTTATCATATTTATTTTCAAATCTTTTTATTCTTTTTGAGTCTTTCCGAATAAGTGGAGTGAAAAAGACACTGTTTATTAAGTAGTGTACTACTAATTTAGACATATAATAGAATATATGTCAATTGGTTTGATTTCATGGTTGAAGATGATGCATTTTTTGATAAACATGAGGAAATTGATTTTAGAAGGATGAATCAAAAAGCTGATTCCAGCATTCGATTGAGTTCTATATCATTAATATATTCAGCGATATCTAATATGCTTATGATGATAATCCTTGCTCGATTATTAACACCGAGAGAATATGGTATAATGGGAATGGTTTTAATCGTTATTGGATTCGGAAATCTATTTTCGGATATTGGTGTTTCTGGGGCGGTAATACACTATCAGAAGGTATCAAAGCGACAATTATCTACATTATATTGGCTAACGTTTATAATTGGTCTTATAATCTTTATAATACTTAATTTAGTATCACCACTCATATCTATTTTTTATAATGAACCTGAATTAACATTTTTTATAAGTATAACCGCAATAATATTTCTCATCACCCCTCTAAGTCAACAATTTGAGACTTTGTATAGGAAAGAGTTGAAATTTAAATCTTTGACATATATTGAAATTTTAACTTCGACAGTTTTAGTGATAACTTCAATAATTTTTGCTTATTATGGTTGGGGTGTAATTTCAGTAATATTAGGATACCTTTCAAAAACTTTGGTAAAAACATTTTTGATATTCTTTATTGGTTTAAAAATCTGGAAACCGTCATTTGAATTTAAGTTTAAAGAAATTAACAATTTTCTATCCTTTGGAGTCTATCAAATAGGAGAGCGTTCCTTAAATTATTTTAACTCAAATATTGATAAAATCTTAATTGGGAAATTTTTGGGGGCAGTTACTTTAGGTTATTACAATATAGCATATAATCTTGTTTCATATCCGATTATAGTAATAAATCAAATATTTACTCGAGTATCCTTTCCCTACTTTTCTAAATTGCAGAACAATATAAAATGGTTAAAAAAAGCGTATTTAAACTTGATAAGTTTAGTTAGTTTCATCAACTTTCCAATATATATATCATTAATGTTAATTTCCCCCTATTTTATTCCTTTATTATATGGCACACAATGGTACCCTTCAATAATATTAGTGCAAATTCTTTCAGTGGTATTTTTATTTAGATGTATCGCTAATCCTATAGGATCTCTATTACTAGCAAAAGGGTATGCTAGGTTAGGATTTATATGGAATGCCTTTGTAACAATGTCATTTCCTTTTATAATATTACTTGGAATTATTTTTGGGGGAAGTATTGAGGTTGCAATTTCTATATTGCTTTCTCAATTTATTTTTTTTTATTTATTCTACTACTTCCTACTAAAGAAGATATTCGGACCGTGTCTTAAACAATACATAAAATCTTTTGGAATATTTCTATTATTTAGTGTTTCTTCATTATTTGTTGGTTTATTGGGAGATTTAGTTTACCAATTTCAATCATTTTTCTACCAATCATTATACCTTTTTTTAATAGTAAGTATATCATATTTAGGTTTGGTTTTTATATTTAGAAGGCAATTTTTAGTTGAATTTTTTGAGCGGTTTTTTAAAAAAAAGGCACAATAAATTTTATCGATTAAAGGCTTTCAAGAGCCTATTAGGAAAAAAATTTCGCGAAAAGATCATAATTATCTTAAGGAGTAAAGATTTGATTGGTATTATTGAATCAACTAGAGTTAGAATAAGTTTAACATAATCTAATGATAAAATTTTTGAATAATTTTTAGATTTTTTATAGTATTTTAAAGCCTTATTAAAATTCTTATTCTCAATATATGATCTAGCAATTTGTAAATAATGTCTCTTGTATATTTCTTTCTGTAACCTTATTGGCATTTCTTCAATATCTTTTTTAAATTTCCTTAGATATTTTTCTTTGAGCAGGACAATACTTTCGGGATCAGTAATATTTCTTCTGTCATCAAGATGCATTTTTACTAGTATACGATTTACGTAAGCAATTCTATATCTTCTAAAAAAACGTATTAATAATTCCCAATCTTGATGTCGCGAGAATGCGATATCAAATCCATCTAATTCTTTCAAGATTGATCTTTTCATAAGCAAGGTGGAACAGCCTCCAATAGGAGTTTCCATCAACAACAATTTCTTTTTTAAATTACCGGAACCTAAATTCAAATTTCTTTGCAACAATTTGTTTTTTCTATATATAGAATATCCACAGTATACTGCTCCCCAGGTTTTATCAAGTTTCTCAAGCAAGTTTATTTGTAGTTCAATCTTTTCTGGTAAATACTCATCATCATCATCTAAAAAAGCTATATATTTCGATTTGGAAAATTTAATCCCAGTATTTCTTGCTGCTGCTCCATTTAGATTTTGTTGATGTTTAATATATATTATTTTTTCATTATCTTTGTAATCTTCCATTAATTTTTCATTTAGTTTTCTATATCTACTCCCTTCATTATTATCATCTACAACAATAATTTCAAATTCATTAAAAGTCTGATTTAGAACACTATTTATCGCTCTTTTTAAATATTGGTTTCTTTTGAATGTTGGAATTATAATGCTTACAATTGATTTACTCATATCGAATCTTTCTATTATTTTCGAATAATAAGTATAAAGATACCCAAGTGGTTTAATATGTTATTATTTTTAAATAGTTTTACTATATCCGCAAAAATCTGCTTAGTATCCAACCTATTAGTTATGAAGTTTTCTATAGTTTTAATAAGATAAGATATATTATTATAAGCTGTTATTGGATCAGTGTTTTTTATTTTCTTATTCCGTATATCATATAGAACGGAGCGAATCTTATACCCTGCCTTTTAAAAACATATATGAGTAAGTTCAAAACTCTACCGAGATATCTTTTAATAAGACTAGTTGAATTTCCGTAATATCCGTTTAAAACTTTTGCTTCAAATCCACATTTGTTCAAAACTTCAGCTAAGAAATATGGTTCCATTAAATTTTCTTTCCAGTTTCCAGTATATGGATCACATGTGTTAGTTGGATGAGTTGATTTTGGAGGAAATGTATTTGTTTTGATGAACTCATCAACACACCTTTCAATATCTTCTTTCTTTAATCCACGTGTACGTTTAACTAATTTTAAAATATCATTTTCATTTAATTGCGAATCGATTTCCGTTAAATGATTAAGAATAGTTTCATTTCTTATCTTGAAATAAGATTTCAAGGTATCTCTCTCTTTATGCCCCCAAACTTTTTTCCTATCTTCATATTCAGCTTCAATTTGCATTTTTATTATTCTTCTCCTAATTAATGAATTATATTTATTTGCACCTGAAGCTAGACAGACTTTTAATTTTCCATCGGAAAGAAGAGATATTTTTCTTAGAAAAGCTTTGATATCATAAATGTGCTCAATAACATCATATGAGGTAACAACGTCACAATTAATATTTCTAGTCTTAAAGAATTCAAGAACTTCATCTATATCACCATGAACATAATTATCCGCTTCAAGTTGTAATATATCTGCCAATGTCTTGGCATCTTGACAAGATATATCATAAATATCATTATATATAACGGTTCCAATGCCAAGTTCCTTTGCAAATAAACTTAGCATACCTATACCACCTCCGTATTCCAAGAAGATATGATTATTTAATGGAATAGCAGAGTTTTCAAGGGCCCAGGCTAAAAGATATGAGGATCTATCTAATTTCCTTCTTAAATTTACTAATTTTTCTCTCAAATACTTTTTATTATAATTTGAAATATTTAAAGTTGCTAAATCAAGAATTTTAAGCTTCTGAAACAATCTATCTGCTGCGGATCTGATATTAGAAAGTAATGCTTGATCATTTGGAAATGGTAAGTTTTCGAGGATTTTCATATATTCATTCAAAATATTATGTATGTTTAATTTTAAATAAAGTTCTCATATTATAATAAGAAACCTCAAGCAATTGTTTTTAACTGATTTTCCAAACTACTAGATTTTGAGTTGAAAAAATAGGTTCTAATTCCGATTGGTGTAAAGATCGGATTAAAGCCCATTCATTACTGTTATGTAGGGAATTTTCATTTATAGAAATAACATAGTGCACATTATACACCGATCGCAAAAGAGCACGATCTCCTTCGATTGTCATATTTAATCTAATTATTTTCCTCCTTAGAACCTCTAAAGGAGACGTTTCATAATAATAAGTGGCATCTTTTGGCCAAAACCTAAAAAAACGTTGATCAAACAAGCTAGACAATGAAAATGAAAATTCTGTATTCTCACGAACTTCATTTGGACTAAGAAGACCATACATTAAAACCTTTCCAATATATGGACGACCGTGAAAGGTGGGTAAAAATCCTACTCCAGAAATTTTTAAAGACACATACGCATCAGTAGTAAAAATCAATCCATCAATTTCTTCATCTTGAAAAAATTCAATAATTTCGATTTCTTCATCGGTCAGACATCTATTTTCCCATGGGTATGGAGCGCTACATATTCCAGCTCTATTAGTTTCTATAGATGTTATTGCAAAAATTAGTATCGAAGTTGTTAATACAAAAACCCAAATCCCTTTTTTTATGTTAAGAGTATCAAGAGATTTTCTTGCAAATTTTAAAATTTTATATTTATTTATTATGAAAACAAAAAGAATTAAGGTTAAAGAAATAGCTGAAAATATATACACATACCAAAGATCAATTTTAGCAGAAATTTCGACTTTTATAAAAGAATACACTATTGATATCAATAACATCCCTATCAATATAAACCAACTTAATATTTCAGAATAGGCACCAATAAAGTTTTTAATATGAATTATACCATATATTGAAAAAATTATTAGTATTGGGAAAATAATAACAATTGAATAAAATGTCATGGGGAGTAGAAAAGAAAAGGCTATAATAAAAAGTATTAAATAGAACTTCTGAATATAATTTTCCTCGCTTTTCTTCTTTTCATCAGAAGTTTTTGATAAAATCGCTAGTTTATACAAGGTTATTATTACCCCAAATGGGAAAAAAATAATAAATACTCCTAAATTCCATGTATAAAACCAGCTAAGTAATATCCCAATCCCAAGCAATGTTTTCTCATCAAAATAAGGGGAAAATGCTTGATTTGGATCGAGTCTTGATAAAAATTCTAAACCAACTGTACTTAATATTCCTAAACTTATGAAAAAACCAATTACACTCAGCGGAAGAATTAAAAATACAGTAAGCTTTTGTAAATTTTTAAATTTTCGGATAAAAACCGTAAATATCATAATTACTATTGGGATAAGCATACCAATCCAAAGCCTGTGTGCTAAGGCACCAATTATGAGGAGTAAAAACAGAGAAATCATGGCTTTAAATGTACTAATCGAATTAGTTAATACTTTTAAATTTAAATTCATAAGAACTATCATAACAATCGTTATAATAATTCTTGTACTAACGGTCATTGTAATGTCATTTAGTACATACATAGAAAATAAAATAGCTGCTACAAATATAAATCGACACCATTCTTCTTCGAATATTTGATTTCCGAGATTTCTAGCGCTTTTATAAATAATTATGATGAGTATAATATTGAAGGCTAATATAGCCTCAGTTAGACCAAATATACCAAAGGAAAAAAAGCTCAGAAGACTCATTAAAAAAGCAAGGAATATAGGAACACCTATCGCTCGATGGGAAAAAGGATAATATCCAAAGTAGGAAAAGGGGGAAATTAACCAGGCATTTTCAGAAAATAACGCCCCCTCTCTAAGAGCATTTACCATCCACATTACTTGAAATGCATCTGTTCCATAAATTCGCGGATAATGAGTTAATGGAAAAATTATTGCCAAAAAAACAAGTAGGAAGTAATAAAGGCGGGGTTTTTTTATAGTAATATTCATAAAATTATAGCTCATTTATTCAATCCTATTAAGGGTGTTTTTCTTTTATAATCTTTATTTATTTTTATTTAAAATTCAATTAATACTTTTATAGTTTTAGATTTCCAAACCTATTTTCATTTTTTTAATTGGATAGATAAAAAATCTTTTATTTAGTTATTAAAACTTACTAACTATGGAAGATAAAAAAATAACATTCTTTTTCATTAATGATAAAAAACGTATAAAGCAACAATTTATTAAAAGAGACTTAGAATTAATTTCGAAATTAGTAAATACAATTTGTTACAAAAATATTCCTATTCTTTCAGATTATATTAAAAATTTGTTGATTTTACCAAAATTAATAAAGAGAGCTCGTAAATCTGATTTCATTTATGGATGGCGTTTATATAACTATTTGGCAATTTTAGTTGGAATTTTTGCCAGGAAACCGGTAATATTAGTTGCAGCTGGAAGTGATTCAGCATATCTTCCAAAAATAAAATATGGTGAGTTCTATTATCCACTAAAAAAAATGTTGATTAAATTTAACCTAAAATTTACATATCACATTAGATTTGTAGATATCCATTTAAGGACTCAATTGGAAAAAAATATAAATAAAAATATAACTAATTATTCCATAATACCCACTTTTTTTGATTCAGAATTTTGGATCCCCGGATCAAAGGAACGAAAATATATTCTTACTGTTTCTACAAATTTTCGTGAAAATAAACAAAATCACTAAATTCATATTTTTAAGGAGATATTCAAAAAGCAGCTTTAAGAGATTTTTAAAGCTCCTTAGTATAATCCTTGTTAAAATGTAGATTAAACAAAATTAATGAAACCATCATATTCAGCTATATCCGGAACATTATAATAATAGGATTCTGAAATCTTTCTGATAGTGGACAATAGCCAAATATATAAAGTAATCTAAAAGATTCATTATAAGGAAAAATGAAAATATAACATCTAAATCCCATGTTTTATACCCCCTTATTATAACCAGTTTTTTTATTTTTTTAGAACAAATACAAATCTGTGTGTTAAGTAATCCTTAAAATAATCAATAGATAAAAGAGGTTTTAGAAATGAGGCAAAGAATTTAACAATTGGATATTTAATTGCCGTATTACTAACATAAAGTAAGGGAATTTTCACAAAAGAAATATTACTAAATCCAATTTCTTCAGCTATTGTTATAAAATCTTTATAATTTGTACCATTTACCCCTATTCCACATTTAACAACTGCCCAATCCCCTTTTGTTTCTTCTGTTGGGTTATACCAATTTAAATCCTCTCCCCATTCACTTACTATTTCTTGATATGCTTCATTTACCGTATTTGGAGAGAAGAACCATTCTAAAAAAGGCATTCTTGTAACTGAATTAATATGTGCACCTCCAAAAGGAAATTTAAAGGAAGGAAAAACAAGAAATGCATTTCCATCTTTCTTTAGGATTCTTTTACATTCTGAAAGAGTTTTTTTAACTGACCGAACATGCTCAATTGTATTCTTAGATACAATTGCGTCAAAAAAATCATTCTCAAAAGGTATTTTTTCAGCATAACAATGTATAAATTGAAATTTAACATTTGTTAAATGTTTTGAGATAAAATGGTTTGCTACCAAAATAGATTCTTGGTTCGCATCAATTCCATAGAATTCTTTTACGTTCCAATTTTCTCCCATAGAAATAGTATCTCCTCCAATACTACAACCTAAATCAAGAACTCTTTTACCTTCCATCATTTTTCTAAAAGAATGAGAAGGAAAGAACAAATCAAAAGGTTTTCTTTTTGCCTCAATAATATTTAATCTTACTAATCTTTCAAAGAATAGTTTTTTTTCATTTTGTGTCAAAGAAATATATTTAGGATGTCTAAATATCTCTTGAATAAAATGATTCTCTTGATACTTAGGTTTATTTGGTAACACATTCATTAAGAATTTTACAACCTTTACTTTTTTCATAATACCCCTTCTTAATTTTAAGATGATGTACAGATATTTATACTTTTTTTTTATGTGGTAGCAAATTAATCTTAGTTCCCTTTAGCCCCGTAATAGGCGACAAAAACACCAAAAAGCTGAAATATATCCATGACCAATTATATAATTATGAATCGACCAACCATTTCAGACGTATCACAAAGTTCCAAGGTTCATTTTGAAAATGTGGGAAAAATTTCCGTGCGGGAAGCGTTTAAAAATACCGATGAGGATCTTCAAGCAATGATTAAGGTTAGGAACAAAGCCCTTTAAGGAGTTGCGGGGCATTTGGCTTTACGAGACATTGAAAGATTACATGGAAAAAATGGAAAAAGCTGTGAAAGCTCTCGCCCCTTCCTTTCGATTCGCGAAAATCATGACCCAAACGATATCGTCATTGAAAATCGCTTTAAATCACCTGAAATGCATCGGATCCATACATGCGCGGATAAGTAGTTAATGGAAAAATGATAGCTACTAAAACAAGGACAAGGTAATAAAGCTTGATTTTTTTTATAACAATATTCATGAAATTATAGCTCATTTATTCAATGCTAAGTGTGTTTTTCTCTTATGATCTTTATTTATTTTTATTTAAAATTCAATTAATACTTTTATAGTTTTAGATTTCCAAACCTATTTTCATAAAAACCTTTTATTTAGTTATTATTAAAACTAACTAATTATGGAAGATAAAAAAGTTACATTCTTTTTCATTAATGATAAAAAACGTATAAAGCAACCATTCATTAGAAGAGACTTAGAATTAATTTCGAAAGTAGTAAAAATAATTTGTTACACAAATATTCCTATATTATCAGATTATATTAAAAATTTATTAATTTTACCAAAATTAATAAAAAGCGCACGTAAATCAGATTTTATTTATGGATGGCGTTTATATAACTATTTGGCTATGTTAGTTGGAATTTTTGCCAAGAAACCGGTAATATTAGTTGCAGCTGGAAGTGATACAGCATATCTTCCAAAAATAAAATATGGTGAGTTTTATCATCCACTAAAAAAAATGATAATCAAATTTAACTTAAAATTTACACATCACATTAGATTTGTAGATATCCATTTAAAGACTCAATTGGAAAACAACATAAACAAAAATATAAAAAGTTATTCTATATTGCCCACTTTTTATGATTCAGAATTTTGGATCCCAGGAACTAAGGAGCGAAAATATATTCTTACTGTCTCTACGAATTTTCGTGAAAATAAACAAGAATTTTTTACGAGGTTCTTAGTTAAAGGAATTGACCGCTTTTTAAAATTAGCTAAAAGATTTCCAGAGGAAGAATTTTTACTAATTGGTTATGATTTTAGTATATTTAAAAAATATATAAAAAATATTCCTACAAATTTTAAGGTTATTGAAAAGCTTTCAAAAAGAGAATTGTTGAATTACTATCAACAGACAAAAGTTTATTGTCAATTTTCTCGTCATGAAGGGTTACCAAATGCAGTTTGTGAAGCGATGCTGTGTGGTTGCAATATTATTACTTCAAATGAGAAGGGTATTTTAACGGCTGTAAACAATTTTGGAATAATAATTAACTTTCAAAAAGAGGATATTTGGAAATCTGAGATCTCAGAATTATTCCTTAAAATATTAAATAATAAAGGTCAAATAAATATAAAGGGAAGAAAGCATGTTATTAGAAATTTTGATAAGCAAACTTTTATTAAAAGATTCACCAACCGATTACTTAATAATTTAAATATATTATATTCTTAGTTTTTAATAAACATAATGATCTCATAATGTAGCTAATTAGAACCAAGTTTTTTTATTTTCTGGTAATGATCTTCCTTCATTACTTGTGAACTTATAATTAGATAATAAGAATGATCCTACCTCCAAAATCTTTGGTGCTTCATATAAAGCAGTTATGAACTCTCATCATCACCAAAAATTAGAGGAGTATTAAAAATCCTTAGATAAAAAATGACTTCTCAATTATTTAATGATTTTACTTTTGTTATGATTTTAACATTTTCATTATTCTTAGAATGATCTTCAATCCGTATCCTTAATGTCTTATTGGGTATTTTAATACCATATTCCGGAGAATAATATGTGTTAATTAAAGAAAGAGCCAGTTCTTTATTTGCTCTAAATTCCATTACTAAATTAGAATTAATAAATATCTTATTTCCTTTTAATTCCATTTTATTTTTATTATCAAAATGGTAATAACTATCAATAAAATTAACTGTATTTTCATTACTTCCTTTTGTCGGAATTACTTCATCTCTTATCGTTAAATCTTTAAAATTATCTTGAACAATAACTTTTCGATATATGATAAAATTATCATAGCCATTGTGGTAGCAAGAAAAATGAAAATGATTGTCTTTTTTAAAAAATTTTCTCCTTATTTGTGGTTTATCTTTCCATAACCACCTAGTGACAATCTGAGCTTGATTTTTCGAATTTATAGTGAGAACATTATGTGATTTACTACTTCTGAACAAATTCCTCATGACCCATGATTTATTATATGAAAATGTTCCGGAATCAATTAAAATATCCATACCATTCATATATAAAACAATATTTGTAATATCGCTATGCGAATGGGGCGCATGTAGTGGTCCAAACTTGCCAAAATCAAGAAACAAATAATTAGATTCCTTAGACCAGGAATCTCTAAATGTTATATATCCTGTTTTGTCAAAGAAATGATAATTTTTTACAGGTTTTTTTATAGGCATATTTTTAAACTTGAGGTATCCTTCATAACCTAAAACTAATAATGAAAGAAAGGACAATTTTGTCGAGATAAATTTTAAATCACTTCTATTAAAGAGGATCGAACCTAAATTAATCAGGTCCTTAAACTTATTTTTATTATATAAGTTTAATGGTAAAACAAAACCATCATCAGAATCGCCGATAGTAGGAAATGTTTTATCAGGTTTTATAGTAAATAGTAAAAAATCGAACATTTTTTCAATTCGGTTTAATTCTTTCTCCTCTAATTTTTTTTTATTAAAAATTAAAAAAAGCGTAAAGAATTCTAACACAAATCGATGATAATTAATGGCGTGTTCAATATCAACTCCATCTGATCTTGTGTGCAAGAAGATTTGTTTTCTGAATTTCTTAAAGAATTTTTTTTCCCATTTCTTTAATGGTTTAAGGTTATTGAAGGTTTTTGAAAATAAATATCCCCCAAATAAGTCGCCTACTGTATGATTAAAAGAATATCTTGTATAAAAAAACCTTAAATAATAGGCATGTTGGAACATGCTTCTAAAAATTTTTTTAAAAAATATTTTATTATTAATAATTTCTGAATTTCTAAAAAACCACAATGAAAATATCCAAGTAATTAATCTAATGGAAATTTCTAAACTCGAGGCCCAATTAACGCCAAATAACGGAGGATTATTTTCAATCCAATCAATTATTAGATCTTCATATTTCTTGGCATATTTTTCCTTACCCGTAATATAATAGGCAACTCCCAAGTAGGGTAAAAATTGATGTCTATTAAATTCCCAAACATATTTCACGTCAATTAATGCATTTTTATAAGAATAACCAAAATAATCTATTTTTTCTGAAGCAACAATATCAAAAGAATAATCATCAAAAAAGCTATAATGCCAATCAATTTTCTCCTTAAAGTTATGAGTTATTTCAAAAATCCTATAATTATTATTTATTATATCCTCAGCATAATCAATATAAATATTATAATCAATGGAAGGTAATTCCTTTATAAGAGAAATGATTTTCTTTTTTTCATTTAGCCTTGAATAGGAAAAAATGGCTTTTTCAAAGAAATCATTACAGATAGATTGATAATTTATCTTCTTATTGAAAAATTTATCTAAGATCTTATCAGATTTGTATGAGGTTTTTAAAAAGAATTTCTTTTTTTTATAATGTTTAGAATAAAGGATACTTCGAATAATCTGATACCATAAATTTGGTAAAACAATTTTTAAAAAATTATATTTTTTGAAAATATATGTAGTCAAATCTGCGAGAACGACTTCCGTTGCTTTCAATATTTTTTTACTTTTTATTGTTTCCTTCATATTTATGAATCAAGTGTTTTCTATTTTTTTCAATTTAGTTAAACAATATTCATTTGGTGAAAAAAGTCTTTTATTGTGCATTTTTTATTTTTATTTTCTTGAAACCTTTTTCTTCGTAGCTACATTCAACAGAATTTTATTTTAAAAACTGCAAGTGATTTTTGAAAAGCTAATATTTTTTAATTAATCTGTTTTTTTTAAAGTTTATTTTAAAGCTTCTAAATATGCTTTAACTAATTTTGCTGATTCATTTTTCCAGTTTAATTTTTTTTTAATTAAAGATCTACTTTTTATAGATATTTCATGCTGTAGCTTTTTATTATCCGATAGGTATAAGATCTTATCTGCGATTATTTCGGGGTCAAGAGGAAAGTCAATTTTAATCGCATTCACTTTATCTATATACGGTTTTGATGACTTTAAACTTGTAAATATAAAAGGTGTTCCAACTAACATGTACTCAAATATTTTATTTGAAATCATTACATTATTATTTATTATATTTTGATAGAGTCCAACAGCGATATCACACTTATACGTAAGTTTTAAAAGTTCACAATATCGGACTGCCCCTGTGAAGATAAAGTGATTTGTTATTTTATGCTCTTTTACCATCTCTTTTATATTGTTTAAATAATTACCACCACCAACAATCCAAAACTCGAAATTAGGATTTTTTTCTAATAGTTTGGCTGCTGATAAAATAAATTCGTCATATCCTCTATGCGTAAATACCCCTCCAGAATAGACTATCTTAACTTTTTTTTCTTTATTAGGAGATAAAGGGTGAAACTTAAGATTTTCATAATCAAATTCTTTTTTAATTAAATCTAAATCTGGTACATTCAAAA
This sequence comes from Promethearchaeia archaeon, assembly GCA_036478875.1. GTDB lineage: Archaea > Asgardarchaeota > Lokiarchaeia > Sigyniarchaeales > SOKP01 > Loki-b32. Next base: position 20,117 of record JAZGEW010000154.1, read on the forward strand.
TACAAAATTGAGGTTTATTTATTCTTCTTTTTAGAATTTTAAGTTGTAATGGACTTGCACCGATCAGAATGTTAATAAATTTACTACAAATATATTCTATTAATAGAAAACATAACCAATAGAATTTATTTAGTTTGTCTTTTGCCGCTTCTGGGAAAAGTTCATGTGAGTCATAAATCAATTTAACTTTTGGAAATAAAATTTTGTATAAAACTGCTGGTGGAAGTCCTGTTAAATCATGAGCATGAATTATATTTGGTTTTTTTTTTTCTCTAATTAAATAATAAAGAACCAAAATCCAAAATTTTAACAGTGATTTTACTGTTTCACGTTTTCTTGGTTGAACTTCCATGATTTCACTATTTTTTATTTGTTTATCATTATTTATATTCGTTTTATTGTCTTTAGGATCTTTACAATTAATCACTTCGATTTCATATCCATTTTGAGCTAAAAAAATAGCTTCTCTTTGAACCCTAGTATCTGAAATGAAATATTTGTATAATATCATTTTAATATTCATTGATTATTCACGAATATATTTTTTCTTCCGAGATAAATTTTAGTAATTTTTAATCTTCTTTTTTCTAATTAAGCAATATACTTAAATCTTTTATTTTTGAGGTTTTAACCTACAAATTAACATATGTTCAATATTAATAAACGTTATGTGATTACATTCTCAAGATGGATAATGCAAGAGCCAACTTTTTTCATTTTTCAAAAATCATTTCTTTTTCCTAAATTTGTAAAGCCTTACAAAGCAGTAGAACCTACAGACGTAAAAAAATATATCGAATTGGCAGATATTTGCTTATTTACCGTAAAAAATATACCTATTTATCAACTTTACACTCCAAATAAATTACTTGAGTACCTTATTCATAGTACAATGGTTATAATTCCACTGTTAAAAAATCTTTTGTCATTATCATGAAATTTTTTACCACATTATATACCAGAAAACACTAAATCTTTACAAATTGCTATAGAGAATTCCTCATTTTTTTTTATGATATTTACAATTTGTAAGTGTAATAAATCGGCTAAACCTATTTTAAAGAATAGAGAATATTAAGATATGAAGTTTATAGATGGTCAAATCGGTTCAGAATAGAATTAATTTCAGAAAATTAGTATTAAAAAAGTCAGTTTAAATAAATATTTTAATAAAAGTAATTGCTGCTCTGTAAAAATATTCTAAGATATTTTTAAATAATCTACTTTTCCTAGTTTTTCTGGCTTGTATAGGGATTTCTTTAACGGTTTTCTTACTTCTAATTGCTCGTATCAACTGCTCTTGTGTATATGTAAACTTACTTTTAATAGGTAATTGAGCAATCTCCTTGGTAAAAGCTCGAAAACCTGTCGTTGTATCATGGATTTTTTTTCTCAACAATAAGCAGAAAAATTTTGCGAAAAACAGATTTCCGAGTTTTCTACAGATACTTCCGTAGTAGATACCTTTTCCAAATCGGGAACCCAACACCAGATCGTTTCCATCAAAAACATTTTCAATCATCATTGGAATATATCTAGGAGGATATTGTCCATCCGCATCTATATGAACGATAATATCTGCTTCTAGATTTTTACAAATTTCCATTTCTCTTCGGAACGTTTTTGCTAAACCTAAATTAGTTTTATTAGATATTACTTTTGCTCCATTTCTGATAGCTATTTCTTTTGTGTTATCTGTACTACCATCATCGAGTACTAAAATTTGATAGTACCAATTAGTTCTATCCATAACTAAATTTATTTCTTGAAGTAGTTTCCCTATTGACTTTTCTTCATTATAAGCGGGGATGGTAATAATGATTTTAAAAAATTTTTCTCCTAAATCCAATATTTTACTTTCTTTGGGAACTTCTTTTAAGATCAATTCGTTTCCCACTTCATTAAATTTTCTTTCTAATATTGTTTTTTGAGATTTCTTTAAAATTATATCTTGGAGCGTCATTTTTTGGTTATAGATTGATTTTATTTTAATTTTTTTGTAAAAGTAATATAAAGTTTTATTTAGAAAAGACCTGTTTAAATCTATTTCCAATTTTCTTAAGATATAATATAAGATACAAGAAGAGACTGATCTGAGAATCCTTATAAGATTGACATGAGAAGTGCCATATTGTCGGGGATTTGCAGAAATTGGAGTTTCAAGAATCTTTAATTGATTAAATGCAGCTGTAAATAATAATTCGGTGGAAAAGCCCATTCCAGTATTTCGTATATTCCCTAAAATTTTATTGATGTCTTTCTTAAAAGCTCTAAAACCACATTGGTTATCATGTATTCTTTGAAGAAATATCATTCTGAAGAATATTTTTATAAAATATGCACCTACACGAGCATAGAGCGGATATTTATAATTAAACTTACCTAAATATCGTGATCCAACAACAACATCAGCTTGATTATTAATAATTGGCTTAATTAAATAAGGAATTTCTTCAGGATTATGTTGTCCATCCGAATCCATTGTTATTATAATATCTCCTGTGGCGTGCTTAAATCCAGTTAATAATGCTGCTCCATAACCTTGATTTTTTTCATGGTGAATGATTTTAATTTCTCTATTTGTAATTTCTTTAATTCTTTTCACGCTATTATCAGTAGAGCCATCATCGACTATAATAATTTCATATAAATCGTGGTTTGGTATTCGGTTAATTAAATCCTTAATTGAATTTTCTTCATTATAAAGAGGGATAACTATAGATGTTAAGATTTCTTCTCCTTTTTGAACTAAGTTTTCACTAGTATGAAAATCTTCAACTTTATCAATTTTCGGCTTCTTTAAAATTAGATTTTCGAGAGTCATTTTCTGTTTATAAAAATTGCTATTACTAAAAAACATTTGAATGATTTCTGAATTTAACATAATTCTATTATTTTTTTCAGACAATATTCACTAGTTTCCTTTTTCTTTTGCCTCATTTCTTTTATTATTACTGTATATATAAATTTATTTGAATTGTACATTTTTACTTGAAAATTCATACAATGAATTTAACAAAAAGATTCAAAATATGATTTATTATTTTAAAGCATAATCATCAATAATGTTGTTTATTAGAATACCCGTTATAAAGCCATATATATGAAGGTGAAGGTATTGAGGTTTCGTAGAGCGTTGAAGAAACAACACTCTGTGAATTAAAAATATTGTATAAAAAGTTCATTATGAAAACACTTGAGCTAAGTAAGATTTTCCTCTAAAAGACGATTTATGACAATTTAACAATGTATATGATTAGATATTCAAAATATTTTCCATACTAATAAATGTTGAGTTGAGAAAACGGGTTCAAATAATTCCGACTGCTGTAAAGATTGGATTAAGGGCCAATTATTTATACCGCCTGACTGAAAAGTGTCGTTAATAGAAATAATATATTGCACATTATACGAGACCAAAACCTCAAAGTCTGCCCCCTCTTTTAAATCTAATGCTCTAATAGAATTCAATAGCTCTGTTATTGGATCCGTTTTATTAAAAGTGAAAAGACCGAATCTAAACAATTCGGACAAGGAAAATTCTGCATTCTCGTGAATATAATTAGGACTGATAAACCCATAAAATAAGGGTAGTCCAATTATTGTAGGTTCGCTAAAAGTGGGTAAAAATCCAACCCCTCCAATTCTTTCAGAGATATATCTACCAGCAGCACAAAAAATCAATCCATCAATATCTTCATTTTGGAAATATTCAATAATTTCGATTTCTTCATTGGTTAAATATCGATTTTCCCATGGATAGGGGCTGCTAATGACATTAACTCTGCCTGCCTCTATATTTATTTCCGAAAATGCTAAAAATGACATTGTTAATGCTATAATCCAGATCCCTTTTTTCAATTTATGGGGATCAAAAGAAGCGCGTGAAAAAGCTAGATTATTATAATTAATAATTAAAAAAACAAACAAAAATAAGATTAAAGAAACAAGCAAGAATAAAAATACATCCCAAAACACAATATTTGAATAAAATCCATACCTTAGAAGGTAATAACCCATTAGTAGAAATAGGAGAAGTATGGGGAAAACCCAATCTAATTTTTTAGAAAAGCTTGAAATAAACTTTTTAAAATATATTAAACCTTGAACGGAAAAAATTATTATTATTGGTAAAAATATGGCTATTGCATAAGAATAATTTAAAATCATAAATAAAAAAGGTATAAGAAAAAGGAGTAAATAATAATAATTGTCAACAAACTCGTGACGGGAATTGTTGAGTTGTGTGTTCTTTTTGATAGATGTTTTAAATGCATTAGAATTTTTAAATGTAAAAGTTAGTTTATACAGAGTTATTATTAATCCAATCGGGAAAAAAAGAGAAATTAGTCCTCCCCAAAATCCAAAATAATTGATTAAAAATGGACTTATCTCGAAAAAAGTTGTATTAACACCAAGACCAATACTAGAATCAACATAAAAAAATTCTAATCCATAGAAAAAAGCGATAATACTTAGCGGAAGAATTAAAAATACAGTGAGGTGTTGTAATTTTTTATATTTTCGTATAAAAACCGTAAATAGCATGAATATTATCGTTATAATTGTTCCCGTCCAAAGTCTATGCGCTAAGGCACCAACCAAGAGGAGTAAAAACAGAAAAATTGTTGTTTTAAATTTGTTATTATTATCGTTACTTAATACTTTTAAATTTAAATTTAAAAGAACTATCATGACAATAGTTATAATAATTCTGGTACTCACGGTCATTGTAGTATCATAAATTACGTTCGGGGATAATAAAACAGCCGCTACAAATACAAATCGACTCCACTCTTCTTCAAATAGTCTATTTCCCAGATTTCGAGAGCTTTTATAAATAATTATGATAAGTATAATATTGAAGACTAATATTGCTTCAGTTAGACCAAATATACCGAATGAAAACAAGTTCAGAAGACTTATTAAAAAGGCAAGGAATATAGGAACGCCTATCGCTCGATGAGAAAAGGGATAATATCCAAAGTAGGAAGTAGGATGGATCAACCATGTATTATCGGAAATTAACGCCCCCTCTCTAAGAGCATTTGCCATCCATATCACTTGAAATGCGTCTACTCCATATATGCGTGTATAATGGATTATGGGAATAATAATTGCCACTAAAACAAGGACAAGGTAATAAAGGCTGGTTTTTTTTATAGTAATACTCATAAAATTATAGCTCATCTATTCTTATCTCTTAATAACTTTTTTAATGACAATTTAAAGCCAGATAATTTAAATTTTTTGATAAAAAATGTTGCTTTTATGATAATAAATGATACAACAGCAATTACGACAATTATAGCTGAAATTAAAAATATATCCGGAAAGTCCATTTCTTCGCTCATCTTTTCATAAATAGAACCTAGTCCATTATCTGCTAAAGAATTTCCCGAAATTTCATTGAAATTGCTTTCTTCTAAATATATACCATATTTAAAATTGTTATTAGCGATATTGTCGGTTAAAATGTTATTGTTGGAGTACCAAAGGTGAAAACCATGCTGGTCATTATTATTAGCGGTGTTGTTTGTTATTGTGTTATTATTGGAATAGCTGAGAGTAAAACCATTGAGATTACCCGTTGCGATATTCTCCGTTATGAAATTGTTATTGGAAGAGCCTAGATAAACCCCAAGATAAGTGTTATCCGTTACCTCATTACCCGTCAAGGAATTATTATAGGATGAATCGAGGGATAACCCATGCCTATTATTCGTTACGATATTGTATGTCAGAGTATTGTAATTGGTAGAGTTGAGTGTGAAACCATTGAGATTACCCTTTGCGGTATTGCCCTCCAAGGTGTTATTATAGGAGTTCTTGAGGAGGAAACCATACAGATTATTATTCGCGGTATTATTTTCCAATTTTCCATTTGTCACATTCGCTAAATAAAAACCAAAATAATTATTTGAACGACCGTTACTCACTCCTACATTTCTGATTACAAAATAGACATCTGTGTTTTGAATATGAATTCCGTGCCCTTTAGAAGCAACAATTTCATAATTCTCGATAATATAGGGGTTGCTGTAAGTTCCATTGCCAGTTAAATTTAGAACAACTGCTGTTTGATTAAAATTAGCGTTTCCGTCGATAAGAAGGGAAAAGATAACAGTCACTTCAATAGTATTTGAATCTTTTTCTTCGTACTCATTAATCGCTTTTACATAAAACATGTAAGTTCCAATAGCTAAATTGGTAATAGTGTAATTCGTTATCGTTAATCCTCCGGCTATAATTTCGCTATTTTGATATAATGTATAGCTATCGGTATATTCCGAAGCCGTCCAGGTTAATGTGAATGTTCCATCCTCGTCGAAGCCAACAACGTCGGAAAATAAGGTAAATGGTTGTAGATTGTTTATATTATCTGGAGTATCATTCCCCTCGCAATTTTTCTCATAAATGCCACTTAAACCATTATCTGCTATAAAATTTCCCGAAATTTCATTGAAATTGCTTTCCTCTAAATAAATACCATATTCAATATTAGCATTAGCAGAATTATTGGTTAAGGTATTATTATTAGAAAAATT
>JAZGEW010000155.1:0-55863 GCA_036478875.1 Promethearchaeia archaeon
ATCAATAAGGCTTGTTTATTATACATTTGAGATTTCTCAAATTCTCCTTTGAGGTTACATATAACCCCTAGATTTTGCAAATTAAATGAAATCATTTGTTGGTGGTTGATTTCCTCGGCAAGAACTTGACAGCGTTCCGCATATTCAAGTGCTTTATCTAAATCACTTTTCAAAAAGCTGTAACCAAAACCAATCAGATTAAGTGATTCTACAATTTCATGTTTAATCCCAAGTTTTTCGCGTATATCTAGGCTATTTTTACAATATTCTATTGATTGATTCATATCACCTTTAAACCAAGAAATTCCTCCCTTATTAAAGGCTATAGCAGCTTCTCTCTGTTCAAGTTCAATTGGAGATACCTTAGTGAGAGATTTCAATAAATCTTCGCTTTGTTCTAATAAATCCTGAGCTTTGTCTAGATCTCCTAGCCATTCCAAAGCCCAAACCATTAAATTAAGCGCATCAATTGAAAGAAGTGAATCTTTCAAACTCTGACTTTCTTGATACGCTTTTTCCGCAAATTTATAACATTCTGCATAATTACCTAATTTATTCAAAAGAGAACTTTTAACGAGATGAAATGTGAGCTGTTCGGAAGGTGTTAAAGCTGCTTCTTCCAAATTGTTCAATATTGATAGAACTTCATCATATTTGCCTTTGTATATTAAGTTTTCTGCATTGCTTAATTCTTCTTGTGATTTTGAAATGATTTCATGCTTGATTCCGGGAAAAAAGTACTCTTTTAACTTCTTAAAAAATTCTTTCCTTTTACCAAGTAATTTTTTTTCATTCATATTTAGACGCCCTAGGAGTAAATTCTAGTTTCTATATATATTTAGAAATTATTATCTTATAGATAGATTGATCCTTATAAATCTTATAAATCTAACATAATATGTTTAATAAATATCTCTTTTAAATTATTTTAATTCTTCTATATATACCATGAAATTTAATTATTACTTGTTTGATTTAGATGGCACTTTGCTCCATCTTGGTAATATCGGGCCTTATGCGGACCAAATTTTGAGAGAAACGTTAGAGAGGTTAAAGGCGAAGTATCCTCAAAATAGGAATGAAAGATATAAACTTTGGCTTTCTGAAGAAAATTTTTTTGATGTGTTACAAGAATGGGATGTTAAAAATCCTCAAGATTTTTGGAAAGTCTATGATAAGATTGATTTTGAAAAGAGGAAAATACTTATAGAAAAAAATAAGATTAATTTGTATAGAGATGTTAAAATTGTATTAGAGAAGATTTACAACCATAAAGATAATAAAAAGCTCGCAATTATTTCAAATGCTGCATATTATATTGTTGAGTACGTTTTAGAAAAATTCAATATCAGCCATTACTTTCATGAAAGTTTTGGTTTGGGTTATTATGATAATGATCAAGAATTAGCTAAACCTTCTCCAAAAGGAGTTCTTAAAATATTGAAGAAATTTAATTATGATCCAAAAGAATCGAAAGCTATTTTAGTAGGAGATTCAATGCTCGATGTAATTGCCGCTAAAAAAGCTAATATATATTCATGTTTAATAAGAAGAGACATTAATTCACCTAAAAGGCATGATAAACAGAGGGATATTAAACCAGATTTTATAATAGAACGTTTAGAGGAACTTCTAAACTTATAACATTCGAAAATTTAAGAAATATTAACAATTTTGCTCCTAATCAATGAAATAATATATTTTGAATGGTTAAAATTATATAATCAAACTGCTTTTTATTTAATATTGAAAATCTTAACAGAACAATCCATATGTCGACAAAAATAGTGGAAGAAGACCAACTCAGAAAAAAGGTTTGGAAAATCATCAATTTAACACAAGCTAATCAACTATTTGTTCATTATAAAGATTTGAGCATTAAATACTTGACTGAGAAGAGTAAAAAAGTAAGTACATCAAAATTACCAGAAATCTTAACATTGTGTGTTTTAAATGCCTTGGTTCCTAATTCTGCCATACTCTTAGTAGGTGGTCATGGTGGGGGCAAAACAACACTTGCTAAGCTTCTGGGAAGAATGTTTACTGCTGCTTCACTTAATGATGTTGAAAGATCAATCATAAGAGGACACCCTCAATTAACTGAAGAGAAACTCATTGGAACTTTGAAGCTTGGGAAATTGATGAAGGAAGGGGAAGAAGAGGTTGTATGGAGAAAATTTGTTACAAATTTCTGGAAAATCATCGATGAAGTAAATCGATTAACACCATATGCTCAAGATATTCTTTTATCATTGCTCGCAGAAGGTACAGTTAAGTATTATGATTCAATAATATCAATCAATAAATATTGTCTATTTGCTACAATAAATCCTCATGATATTGGAACATTCGAGTTATCTCAACCTTTTTTGGATCGTTTTGGTATCTCAGTCCCAATATCAATGCCAGCAAGCCATGATTTACAATTAATTTTATCAGGGAAGGATGAAAAATACTCTGGGCTGGATGAACTTGTCCAAGTACCTGAAATTTTATCTATTGATGATTTAATGGAAATCTGGTATTATGTGAATAGGATTCCATTCTCATCTGAAGTTAATAACTACATACATGCTATAATTAGAGAATTTACATTATGTTCAAGGGTAGATAAAGGAAATACTGAAGATATAAAACCTAGCGCAGGTTTATGTTCAGGTTGTCATTTTAATACAGCCCAAAATATCTGTAATAAAAATGATTCGATTCTAAGTGTAAGGGTTGCAAAGGATCTATTAAGATATTCAAAAGCTCTAGCATGGTTGTTAGGAATAAATAAGATTGATGTTAATATTGTAACTACCATTGCTCCTTATGTAATTTCACATAGAACAATATATGTTAAAAGGGAATTGAATAAATCTCCATATTTTGGAAATAAATATGAGTTCTCAAAAAATATTTTGAAAATTATCCAAAAAAGATTTAAGAATCGTGAAACTTGCTACAAAATTACTGAGAGATTTCGAAAAGGATATCCTAAGGAAAATGATTTAACCGAGTTGAAAAAATTCGAAAAAAATGATTTGATTGTAAAATATGATTTAATTCCGTTTGTAAATACAATTAATAATAAGCAATATCCCCCAATAGCTCAACAAATTCAAGAAGCATCAAAAAAAGGAGATATTAATACACTAGCTGAAATCAGAAATAATCTTATGGAGGAAATTGATTTTCCTAATAGAGGAGACCTAATTGAATGGATTAATCGTGAGCTGTTTAAACAAACGGTTACCGATTATGTAATCAAATATTCTTATTGGAAAGAAGTGTGGGCTGATATCGCAGCGGAGTTTTCTAATTTAGATCAGCCTTTAAAGGAAGCATTTAGTCAAAGACAAACCAAACAAATACGTACCGAAGATATGTTGATTGAAATTAATGTTACAGGAACAAAAGATGATTCATTAGTAAATATCCAAATTTCAGGCGGATCTGAAGCTTTAAGATTAAGAACAGTTCTTGATAATTTAGACTATATTCAAAAAGAAGAATAGGGGAATTTGGATCTGCTATGTTTAAATCAAAAAGAAGAAACAAAGGGAAAAGTACTAAGAGGGAATTAGTCGCAAAAGAAAATCAAATTTTAGAATTAGCCAAAATTGCATTTAATAAAGCCCTTGCTGAGTTTTATTTTCCACCTTTAAATGAACCTAATTATATATTTGATTACACACACTTGGAGGGGTTTTATATCGATCCTGAGCATAGATGGCAAATAACAATGAACTTAGCCAATACACCCCTATTCAAAGACGATAATGAATATATTAACTACTTTCATATTATCTCACTTCATGAGGTTTCTCACTATCAGATAATACCTTATGATGGTTTAATCAATGCAAAATTACTCAGAGCTGCGATGCTGCACGTAAACCAGAATTTTGCCCCTATAATTGTTAATATTTTTGCTGATCTTATAATAGACACAAAATTATTCCAAAAATATCCAAATCTCATTACATGGGAAATGGAGGTAACCTATAAACATCTTAAATCTAAAGGACCTATTAGCAACTTGACTAAGTTCCTATTTCGAGCTTATGAAAAAATGTGGAATAAAGATATTATACATGATGAGATACTAAAAGAAATGGATTCCCTAGCAGAAAGAGTTACTAAAACTATTCTAAAAGATTTTGAAGATGAGTCAACTTGGGAAAAGAAAGTAGCTTTAGTTGCCAAATATTTAAATAGTTTAATTCAGGATACTTTTACGTTAATAGGAAATAGAGGTATATTGGATAAAAATAAAGAAAAGAGAAAGAGCCCTGGTGGAGCAATTTTAGAAGTTCCCAAAGATATTTTGGAAGTAATGGATAATCCATTGGAGAATAAAAATTCTGATAAACTAAAAGAAGGTAATGAAGATGAATTAAGACAAAAATCAGAAGAGTTTGCTAAAGATATTCCATACTCCGAATTTGGTGGACCTGCACGTCAAGCAGGTATTTTGATTGATGGAAGTGCATTGGCTACTTGGTATAGGGGATCAGCGAAAAATTTAATCGAAATAAAAATATTTGAGGAAAAACCAGGAGGACAATTACCTGTTTATCCCGAGGTGTGGCGTATTGGAGATAGAATCGAAGAATTAGATATAGTTCAGAGTTTATTAAATTGCCCTATACTGATACCTAATATTACTACAAGAAAATGGGCTTTTAGAGAAGGAACTGGGCATCTAGTAGAAAAACAGATCCCTGATCTCTTGATTGTTTTAGATTCTTCAGGTTCTATGGGTTGGAATTATACATCTAGATCAGCTCGTGGAAAAGGACCATATCATACAGCTCTAATAGCTGCGTTTGCCTCTTTACATTTTGCAGCTAGTAAAGGTGCAAAATTCAGTATAATCAATTTTTCAAACAGAGCAGATGTTTGTCAATGGACATCTGATTATAAAAAAGCTGAAAAAGTTTTGCTAAGATATCAAGGAGGAGGAACATTTTTACCGATAAAACAAATTGCGAATCAATGCGAAAAAGCAGATAGAAATGTGCTTGTATTCATAATCACGGATTTTGGTATTTATAATTGGAGCAAGACAAAGAAAATTATGGCAGACTTAGCCCAAAAAGGGCATAAAATTGTAGGTTTTTTCATAGGATCAAAAAGAATTCCACAAGAAAAATTTAAGAGCTTGCTTGATAAAGTAACGTTTTATGGTATAGGGAATCCCAAAGATTTAATTAATCTAGTTATACAAGAAGTTAAAAAGTACTATTTATAGTCTAATGAGTTTTATTAGCGTCTATTAATTTCACGGAGGTATTGCTTCATAAAATAGCGTTGGCTCTGACAATAAAGAAGTTTATCCTTTTGTGTTAAATGCCTACATTTTTGTAAGACAATCTGAATATCTGTAAGTAGTTTAAAGTTATCATATTTTGCTTTTTGTGGTATCTCCTCTACTTGTCTGTTAATTGATTTATTGACAACCTCTTTTTTATAGAATAATTCCCTAAGATTAAGAACAGGTTCTGAATCTTCTATTTTTGAAATCATCATTTTTTTCATTCGATTTTAAATTTTTTTTAAGATTCATTCAAATTATAGTGAATATCTCAATAATAGCAGAGAGATATCTACATATATATTAAAAACATATGACCAGATTTTAAGAAACTAAGTAATATTTAGGTAATATCTTAGATTACTAAACACTATTTTAAATAAAAAATAATATCGTTTATTACAGTAATAACATAATATTATCAAGTTTTACAATGGTGTTGATATGAGCGCAGAAGAAATAAAAATTTATAGAAAATTGCAGGAACATCTTGATAGATTGCCAATAGGTTTTCCTTCTACAAAATCTGGAGTCGAATTAAAATTATTGAAATACCTATTCAATAATCCAGATTCATAAAAAATATCAGATGTAAGTGCAGAATATTCTCCTTGCACGTCAAATATTATTATTTTTATCTCTCTATTTGTTTTTGTTAAATATTAGCAATGACCTATACTTTACCTCTAGTTAGCACCTTCCCCACCATTTTGAGAGTTCCAAAGAAACCTCTTTTTTTCATCATAAGTTTCACATACATCCTCCCAGAACTCTTAGGTGGAGCAACAATTCTTTTCTTTTTATAGAGATCCATAGCTTTCATACCACAAGTAGGTACGCAATTCCCACACCCAATACATCTATCCAAATTTACAATAGCGTGATTATTCTCAATGGTAACGGCTTCCATTTGACATCGTTTTACACAAGTTTCACATCCATTACAGAGATCTGAATTCGATTTAGCATAAAAATTTGAGGAGTAATATTCGGAAGGTTTAGGATATTGTTTAGCCATTATCAGAACTCCACAGCAGCACCCGCAGCAGACACACATAAAAGAGGGATTTTGGCTATTTTCAGGTTGGAGAACAAAACCAGCTTTTTGATACTTCTTTAAAATTTCAAACATTTCTTCTTTAGAGACTTCTGTTCCTAATCCATCATCAATCCTTCTACCCGCCGCATCATTGAACATAACACAACACCTCCGAGTGTCTGAGAGTTTGCATGGTTCATCAAGAAGCTCATGCTGCTCTCGGCATACACAGTTTATTATTGCGATCCTATCAACTTTATTAGTAATTATATCTCTTATATTATCGTAAGTGCTTACGGTGTATTCCGGAGAAAGACTTTTTTCTACGGGAATCGTACGCATCTGCCCTGGTGTATTTTTTTTGTGGAATTCTTTATAAAAAACACCAAGCGAATAATCATTAGAGAGTTCGGCAAACTCTTTTGTGAGTTGTCCTAATTGATATTCAAAAATGCCAATAGCCCATGGAAGTAGTTTATAACGTCTTCTATTATGTTTTTTATCATATACCGATCCTCCTCCCTGGATTGCTCCTTTTTCATTAAGATTATTTAATAATTCCTCTAATCTTTCTTTGGATATTGAGATACCCTTTTTTGTAACTCTTTTATGAATCTTATCTATAGGTTCCGGTAGGGCACTTAAATGGATGGCAATCGCAGCTTCTTCAGGTGTGAAAAGCAATTTCAAAATTTGAAGTTCTACCCCAGATTCATGTGCAGGGAAGGCTATAGGCATACGTTCATCAATTTCTTTATGGAGTTTCTTATAAATTTCATCTCCGTTTTGCATATTATTTTCCTCTTTTATTCTCGAACCATGATTAATTTATAATTTGTAAAATGATTTTACCGTAATAAAATACTTCATTCTTATTGACACTAGGTTAAGAACTGAATTTGCTGTGATGTTTGATTTTATTTTTATGAGTGAATCTTTAAAGTTTGGTAATAGGATATATTTGGAGAGAAAGAAAGAATATGATGCCAAATGGAAGCTTTGACTCTTGTTGATGATATCTCGAAAGTTAATCATTAGAAGTGTTTAGGTTGTGGGCTCTGTGTTGTAACATACTCTGCAGGAGCAATTAAGTTGAAAAATAAGGAGAAGGAAACAATACCACTAAAAACAACTGATAATTTAAATGAAATGATTCTAAATAAAAAAAAGGAATTAATAGATAAGTATTGTAGATCAAAAAGTTAAGTTTAAGAGAAATTAGAGTACTGTAAGTAGGCTATCAATATCAAGCCAACCTTTTGAAGCATGTATTATTTTTCCTTGCTCATCTATAACGAATTGTCCGGGTCCTTGCTTTTCCCAACCTTCATATTCTCCATGTTCAATACCTAATTTTGTAGCTTCTTTCAATTTGGATCTTACTTTAGTGAACGCTCCCGCAGTCATCAATCCAAGCCCAAATTCCTTATATAATTCATCTTTAGAACTTGGAATAACAGGAAAATCAATATTTTCTTTTTCAATATATTCTTTTGCTACTTTCTCTCCTGATTGAGTAATGTATAAGATTTTTGCTCCTTTATCTTCAATCTCGGTCTTTCGCTTCATTAAAGTGGAGAGATCCAACAAACAAATTGGGCATCCAAAGTATCTTGAGAATATTAAAACAACTTTCTGTCCCCTAAATTCTATTAAATCAATTGCTCCGATATTGTAAGAGTCTAATTTAAATAAAGGGGCTTCATCTCCTTCTTTTATGTCTTTTTTTCCCATAATTTCCCACATTTCCTAAGATATATAATTTTCAAATATTTGTTTTCATAAAAGATTTATTAAAGTTTTCAATTAGGATACTTACTGCTTGAAATTGGCTATTGAAATTCAAATAAATAAAAATAAAAGGTTAAAAGTTTTACATAAATGTATTAATAGACTGTAAAGAGGGATATAATTGAAAGGCTTTCATAAACTGTATTGATTAGAAATACTTTGTAACCCAATCTTCAAATTTAATTTTTCTAAGTTGTTCAGCCCATAATGTTTTTATATTAGATTTATCAGGAAGTAAATTTTCTTTCTTTAGGATAGCATATAGTTTTTCAATTGTTTTTTCAACTAAAATTTCATATAAAGGAGTTTTTTCATCAAGATCTCCTAGTTTTTCTTGGACTTCATTTTTTAATTGTCTGATAATCGTAATCCAATTTTCAGCAAATTTAATAATATATTTTTCTAATTTTTCTGATTCTTCTGTTGATAATATCGGGATGGTTAATTCATATTTATTATTACTTAATTTAATTAAATTATACAATTCTAAATTCATAAGGTGATTTTAAATGGTTTTTTTTGTCCATTGGTAGGAAATCTGGCAATCATATTCCTCTTTTGTTATTATTAATGGTTTAGGAGAAAAATTAACTTTTTCATAGATTTGTTGAAAGGTTTTTGGGCCTTTAGCAAGTATTATTAAAATTTCACGTCTTACTTTATTATCTAAAATCCAAGGTATTTCGGGATCATCCCAAGGTTTTGAAGTAGCAAAATCGAACCAAGGTTCGATCTCATCTACATTTATTTTCCCTACAAAACGATAATTATGATATTTTGTATTTTCTTTCATAGTTTTTCCCACTTTTAATTAATTTTAATTCAATTTCCTTAAATATTATTCTTCTTGAAGCATAGCTTCTATAAGAATTTGAGTAGCTTCATCCTCGGTTAAACCCTTAGCTTGTAGTTCATCTAGCCATTTTTGTGGAAATCTTCCTAAGGAAGCTTCATGTGAAACACTTGAAGTTGGATCTATAGCTCTGATAAAAGGACGAGCTCTACATATGGATCCTTTTCCTAACACAATTTCATTACACTCTACATGACCATTACATCGCGGAGCATTTCCTTCAGTAATCCCATACATTAACACTTCTCCACCATCTTTAGCAGCTGCTTTCATTTTAATTATGCTTCTTGCATTTTCCCCTTCAAGAAAAACAGAATCTCTAATCCTGATCGAATCTTTTTTACATCTTCCAAATGCTCTTATATTTGATTTAATTACACTATTTTTCATAGCATAAATATCGATCATAATTTTAACCTTTCCTGGGGTTCCTCTTGTAAGGTTAAAATTATTTTCAAAAATACTATTTTCACCAACATATATATAACTAACTGGTGCAACTAAGGCTCCCGAGTTTTCACCATGATAATGAGTTTCACTATAAGTAAAATTACAATTTTTTCCAATATAAAAATGTCCAAACATTTTGTGAACAAGGCCATTTGCTTTTGGAAAACTACAATGTGCTTGTACAGTCACTTCTGTATTATCTTCGGCAATTATTCTTGGAAAAATTTCTTGAACTCCTGTCTCTTTATTAACACCAAAGCATAAATGAACTGGTTCTTCAATTTTCATACCCTTTTTAATTATTATATCTGCTATAATACCATTTTCAATCTCTCTACCTTTTAAAATAACACCTCTTACCTGTTCCAATCCACCAATTTTATTAAAATCTAATAAAAGTTTAGCACCCTTCCCGTGTCCCGGTAAGAAATCTCTAATGTCTATATTATAATCTTCAAGACTTTCTAATATTTCTTCGGGATATTCTGTCTTCCTCATAGTCCTTGTTCCTCCCGAAATATTTTGTCGATATAATCCTCATCGAAACAAGCTTCTTTCCCATTGAATAATTTCCTTTTACAAAATTCTTTTAAACCCGCTTTAGCACAATATCTTACCATAACTTTTGGAAAAACATCTGTTACTAAAGAATCACCTCTCCAGATAAGAGTTCCGTAATCTGCTACCATCCCGATATCTTCTCTGTGAGTAATCAATAGAATAGTCATATTTAATTCCTTGATTTTTTCAAAAATATTTAGAAAATCTTCAATTACAATGAAATCTAATCCAGAATCAGGTTCATCTAAAATAATCAACCGAGGCCTCATGGCAATGGCTGCTGCTAACTCTACTCTCTTTCTTTCTCCTCCACTTAAAGATTCATCAATAGTTCGATTCATATATCTTTCAGTTTCTAAGTTTACAATTTCTAAAGCTTCGCGAATTATATCTTTGATATTCGCTTTATCCTTAATACCAAGAGAGATATATTTTGGAATTGATAATCCATCAATTCTCGCGGGTTCTTGCCATGCTAAAGTTATACCTAATTTTGCGCGTTCTGTTATACTCATATCTGTTATGTCAATTCCATCAAAATATATTTTTCCTCCTGAGGGCTTATAATTATTTAACCCCATTATAGTGTACGCTAATGTCGACTTTCCAGATCCGTTTGGACCAATAACAGCATGTATTGACCCTTCTTTAACACCAAATGAGACCTTGTTAACAATTACACATTTTTGATCCATTGTTGGTATTGTCAAATCTTTTAATTCCAAAATCAATTTGATTCACTTAAAATTTAAAATTACAAATTTGTTTAAAAAACTCAGTTAAGATATTAAATTCTTTTTTTAATAAAAACTTAAATTATCTCCAGTTCATCAATATTCGAAAAAATTTAAGATCAAATCTATACATAGATTATAGTAGATAAATTAAAAAAGACCTTTAATATTATATTCTTAGTTTCCATAATATGATTTAACAACAAACTATACACAGTTATAATTTATTTTATAGGTGAAAATTGTGGTAAAAAAAGAGTACATTTGTGCCAAAGGAAAAAGAAGTTCAGTAGTAATTGATGATTTAACAGTAGAAATTAAAGAAGGAGCTACATTTATTTTAGGTTTCGCAGGAATTGGATTAATCGGACCTATTGTTGCAAATACCTTAATTGAACAATTACCAGATGTTAAAGAAATTGGTTTTATTACTTCAGAGTATCTCCCCCCTATCTCTGTATTTTATGCAGGAGTTTTAAAGCATCCATTCAGATTGCTTTATTCTCCACAACATAACTTGATTATTGGTATTTGTGAGGTTCCCTTTCAAATTCCGACTGCTTATAACGATCTAAGTAAGACTATATGTAATTGGGCTTTATCTGAGGATGTTAGAGCAAAGGAAATAGTGATTTTTCAGGGAATCCCCCAGAGAGGGATTGTTGATGAATACCCTGTTTATTATGCTGCTGAAGAGGCAATAGTGGATCATCTTGAAAAATTCGGAATTGCTAAATTTGAGAGAGGAATCATCGTAGGTCCAGAAGCGACAATTTTAAACGAAGCTTTAACTAATAGACTAGCCGCTTATGCATTATTCACCCCTGTATTAGAGATTCCTACTCCAGAGGGAGCTGCTAGTATTTTAGAAGTATTAAATAAAATGTATAAATTAACAATTGACACTGCATCTCTTATTGAGCAAGGAAAAGAAATTAAATCTAAAATGCTAGAATTAGCAGAGAAAGCTAAAGAGTATCAAACGCAACAAGCTTTACCTGGAACTGGCAAAGAATACACGGGATATTTCCAATAGCATTAAACATCATTCTATTTATTTTTAAATTTTCTTACTAATTTTTTATTAAATTTTTATCATATTTTGTTTAAAAAATAAGAATTACGTCGATCTCTATAATCTATTGTTGATAAACTTTAAAAATTACATTTATAATTCACCTTTATTTAGATAAATTGAATAAAAACAACTCTAAAAAGGAAAATAGGTTCTGAGGTAATTTACAATTAAAGAAAAATTTGTACCTGTTCAAATTGATCAAGAATTATGCCTAAGATGTGAGCGATGCTTACGAGCATGTAAAGCTAAAGCAATTTATTTTGAGCATGGTGTTAGGAAAGTTGATTATGTTAAATGTAAGGCATGTTTAAATTGTGTTCAAGTATTCCCAAGGAACGCAATAGAGGTAAGTTCTATAACAAGTCCAGATCAAATAGTAAGTATCAAAATCGATCATGAAAAATGTACAATGTGTGAAAAATGTCTTGATGAAAATGAAAAATTCTGTCCTAAGAACCTTTTTTATAAAGAGAATGTGAAAAAAATGGGAAGAGAAGAAGAAGGAATCAGGTATAAATATAAAGAAATCGCAAAATGTCAAGGATGTTTAAAATGTGAATTATCTTGTCCAGAAGGGGCCATAAAACCAGTGAAATTTGAAGCCTAAAGCAAGATTATGAGTTTTTAGCTTTTCTCTTTTTTCTCTATAATTTAAATTAAAAATTTCATAATTTAGTGTTTTTTAATGAAATTCACTTTCTCATCCTATCACAATTTATATAAAAGGTAAAATCAAAGAAGAAAATATAATATGACTTTAGTTTTAAATAAATATAAGATCATCTGGCTGATGATTCCTATTTTTTTGATTATTCTATACGTTATAATAAAAATAGTATATTTCCCTTTCACAGATTTTAAACTCTTCGTAGATTATTACATATATAAAACTTCCTTTGAATACTATCCATTTGAGATTTATGATTATCATTTTTTTCTTTATACGCCACAATTTTTCTTAGAGTTTTTTTGGATTAATATTCTCTCATTTGAATCAGGTTTAGTTTTCTGGTTTGTTATAAAGGCAATCATTATTACATGTTGCTGGAGGGTATTTCTATACAATGAAGATTATAATCATAGTCAAGTTGTAGGTTTTATTATTTTTGTATTAGGAATAGGATTGATAAATGAGACTTTTGTAGCAAATGCGGATGTTATTTTGCTTGGCTGTGGATTTGGAAGTTTTTATATTCTTGATAGGGCTGAGAAAATGTTAAATAGGGTGAATAGTCATGAAGACTCCTCTTCCAAAATCAAATACATAATAATCCTAAATTTTATTGCGGGTTTTATTTTAGCATTGGGGATGTTTAAAATTTTAATTCTAATTTACCTTCCAATGTTGATTTATAAATCCAATTCTAAAATAGTATTCTTTAGTGCTTTCTGTCTATGGTTGATGATTTTAAATTATATATTCCTTCTCTATCCAGAACAGCTAATCCAATATATATATAAAATAAAAAGTGGACAAACATTAATGTCGCAGGTAACATATTATAAAACACCCATATTAAATGCCATATGGAGAACAGGTTTCGCCCCTTTACGTATACAGATTCATGTCTATCCTGCAGTAGTCTGTTATATCAATACCTTTGTTGAAAAGCCAAAATCTAAAATTAGGTTAATAATTAGTTATATAATAGGATATTTCGTATTTCAATTGATAGGGGGTATCTTATTTATATTAAGTTTTTAGCTTAATTGAGCCATTCTTAAATATTAAAACAATTATTATATTTTCTTATTCGCTTTTTTCAAAATTAATTTTCTAATATCTTCGAATTTTTTTATTACAAAAATCCCTTCCATTTGTTTTAATTTTTTGATATTTTCAAGTTCAATATCTCTTATCTTTAAAACTAAGGGGGAACCATCAGGTCGGGAAGTTACAATAGGTTCAATATCTTGATCTGATGGAAAAATATAGACTGTCTGTCCACCTTTAATAGCTTGAGCTACACAATTAGTTATTAAAGAATCAGCAATACCATAAACTATTTTAGCTATACTATTAGCAGAAACAGGGCAAGCTAAAAACAAATCGTAATTTCCAAGTTGCAGTGGTCCAGCATAAAAAGGAATATTAGGTGTTTTTTCAACCTTAACCTTCTTAACGGCTTCAGTGAGAGCTAACCATTTCTTATACCACTTAACAACAGCAGCACCTTCTTTTGATAAAATTACAGTTAAATCTACATTAAAATCCTCCTGTAAATCTTTCATCAAATCAATAGATTCTTGAAGAACATAGCCAGTTCCAGTAATAGCCCAAATTAATTTAAACATATAAATCGCAGAATTTTATGTAAAAATTTTTCTTCTAATAAGAAGAATTAATAATTTAAGTATAATAAATATTTAATTAGGATTTTCTAATATTATTAGCCTAAGATTTAATATGAATGATTCAAAATATATTTACCTTGACAATGCTGCTACAACGCCAATGGACCCTAGGGTTATTGAAGAGGTTTATAAACATTTTAAAGAGACTTATGGAAATACTTCAAGTTTACACTCAGTAGGGCAAAAAGCAGGACAAATATTGTTAAAGTCACGTGAAATTATCGCATCATCGATTAATGCAAATAGAGATGATATTTTTTTTACCTCTTCAGGAACAGAAGCGGATAATATTGCTATTTTTGGTGTTGCTTCAAAAAACAAAGAAAGAGGTAATCACATTATCACAACTTCAATTGAACATCATGCTGTAGAAAACCCTTATAAAGAATTAGAGAAAAAGGAATTTGAGCTTACTTTTCTACCAGTCGATAAATATGGTTTAATTGATCTTAAAGATTTAGAGAATGCTATTACAAATAAAACTATACTAATCAGTATTATGTTTGCAAATAATGAAATTGGTACCATTGAACCAATAAAAGAGATTGGTGCTATAGCAAAAAAACATAATATTATTTTTCACACTGATGCTGTTCAAGCTTTCGGAAAAGTACCAATTGATGTAAAGGAAATGAATATTGATTTGTTATCGGCATCTGCCCATAAACTTTATGGTCCAAAAGGAGTTGGGATGCTCTATATTCGCAATAAAGGGGTAAAAGAAGGGTGGGGTAAATTTATTGTCCCAATTATGTATGGTGGAGGTCATGAAAGAGATATGAGACCAAGCACCGTTAATGTTCCTGGAATTGCTGGTTTTGCAAAAGCGGTCGAACTAGCCAATGAAGAGATGGAGGTAGAATCTCAAAGACAGATAAAATTAAGAGATAAAATTATAAAATGGGTTTTACAACACGTTGAAGATAGTTATTTAAATGGGCATCCTACTCAAAGACTTCCAAACAACATAAACCTAGGATTCAAATATATAGAAGGTGAATCAATAGTATTAGATTTAGACGCGGAGGGAATTGCATCCTCTACGGGATCCGCATGTTCATCAAAATCCTTAGAGCCTAGTCATGTATTGTTAGCAATAGGATTAAAAAGAGAAGATACTCATGGCTCATTAAGAGTTTCAATGGGAAGATTTACAACTGAGGAAGATATTGATTATTTCCTTGAAAAATTGCCCCCAATAATAGAGAGACTTAGAAAAATGTCACCTCTTAAAAAGGGTGTAAAGTATATGTTTAATAATAAGGAACATAATGTAAAAGGTTAGACTTTACTTTTGGATGATCAAAAAAAGCTCGCAATTGTAATATTAATAGGCGGAAAAAACATCCGCTTTGGAAACGAATCTGCTGCTGTTTTAGATGTACTCGGAAAACCGTTAATTTTACACCAAATAGAAACGCTTTCTAAATTTGACGAAGATGTTTTTTTGGTTGCTAACTCAGAATATCAGATTAATTCCTATTATAGGGAGATTAATTTTCCAAGAGACATTAACTTCATCGTTGATGATACAGAAATTATCGGGGAATCTGATGTAAGAACTCCAATGTTAGGTATATATTCTGGTTTCAAAGAACTAAATAATTTAGGTTTTGAAAAGGGCTTTCTATTATCGGGCGATATGCCTTTAATCAAACCTGAAGTGATCGAATTATTGATTAAAGAAGTCGAAGGATACGATTGTTGTATTCCAAGATGGAATAATGGATTTTTGGAGCCATTATTTGCTATCTATCCTGTTGAAAAAACGTATGAACTTGCGAAAAAAACAATTAAAGAAAAAAATTATGCCTTAAATAGTATAATCGATAAAACTTGGAACATAAATTACATATCAGTTGAAGAATCGATAAAACCGTTAGATCAAAATTTAATCGGCTTAATAAACATAAACGGACCAATCGATCTTGAGAAGGTAATCAAATTATACCAATAACTTTAATTTTTTCTTATTATCATTCTCTATTTTTTTGCATCTTAATTTTTCTTAATAAACCTTATACTCTAAAAAAAATTGTTTAATTTAATGGATAAAGAGGAATTTAAATTTTTAGATAAAACGATAGAGCTCGAAAAAAGAGATGAACTTAGCTCTTCCTATAAAATTACATCTTATAAAGCGAAATTAAAATTCATGGAAGAAAGAAAAATTCCTCAAAGAGAAATTAAAGATGTACTTTCTCATTTTTTTAATATAAACAAATTTATATCGAAAAAGACAAAAAACTCAATTTCTAAAATAATTTATTCTCAAAAAGATAGGATCTTAATTTTAATTACGTCCTCTGGTAAAGATATTATATTAAATCGAGATAGATTAAGTAGAGATTATGGTTGGTTCTTTTTTATAGAAAAATCTGAAAAAAAGGAAAGAGAATCTAAAAAGAAGAAGCTAAAAAAAAAGGAAGATAAAAAAGAAGAAAAAACAATAAGTACAGAAGAATTTCATTTTGAAGACATAATAATTCCTTTAAAAGAAAAGGAAAATATGCGTCCATTATATCGTACAAAAGAATATAATGATTACTTAAAGTTAATTAAATCTGAGAAAATATCTCAATTAGATATAAAAGCTATACTTAAAGATTTATTCTTTAAAGTTGAGTTTATCCCCGTTGAGGAAAAGAAAGGAGTTAGAAAAATAATATATTACCAAAAGGAGAAGGTCATAGTTGTTAAATCTCTTATAGGGGATGATATGTATAAAAACTTAGAAAGATTGGTCAAAAAATATGGTTGGTATTTTTATATTACTGGAGTACCAGTTGGAAAAAGTGAACTCTGTATTGCAATAGATATAATTGAAAAAAGGTTTGATACAAATTATTTTTCCAATGTTTCTCTCGTAGAAGATTCAAATAAAAATGAAGATATAAGAGTAACAATCTATCCTATCGTCATGAAACCTAACCATAATTGCCATATTTTAGGTCTAGGAGTGTTAAATATCTTACTGGATTGTGGTCTTTCTGAGAAAGATGAAGAAAAAGAAATTGAAGGAGATCTAAGACATATTGAAGATTATCTTCAGAGTTTACCACAGTATATTATAGAAGAAGAAAAATTAAGAAAAGAAATTGATAAGGATAATTTGGATGAGAAGATATTAGAAGATATCCCAAAGAATCCTAAAATTGATGCTATATTTATCTCTCATAGTCATTATGACCATATATCAGGTCTTAAAGAACTAATTAAGTTATATCCTGATATTCCACTCTTAAGTTCTAGAATAACTTTAGATCTATATTTACTTAGGGACTCGAATTTCTTAAAACAAGAGAAACATGATGAGATTGAAGAAGAAGAATACCAAAATATAGTCAGAAATATAATTTATGTTGAAAATGGCACTAAAATTGAATTCAAAGAAAAAAGCTGTTTTCTCTCATTTTTCCATGCTGGTCATATGCCCGGTGCTTTAATGATGTTAGCAAAGGTAAATGATTTTAGATTCTTATACACAGGAGATT
Organism: Promethearchaeia archaeon; assembly: GCA_036478875.1. Taxonomy (GTDB): domain Archaea; phylum Asgardarchaeota; class Lokiarchaeia; order Sigyniarchaeales; family SOKP01; genus Loki-b32. Next base: position 17,658 of record JAZGEW010000155.1, read on the forward strand.
ATACTTATATAGACATTACTCCCTTTGCTGGTACAAGACGATTTTTGGAGCAAATATCTCGTCCTATCGATTATTTATTAATTGATGGTACAGCTGCACGAGAAGACTTTGGAAATATATCTGATCAATTTCATAGTCTAATCTTATTTTTAGAACAAAAAACAGAATATGGTGATAATTCATTAATTGGAGCAGATCCATCAAGTTTAGCTATTAGTTTCATGTTAACCTTTTGGAGATATTTTAGAAAACTACAATTAAGGCGTGATTTCAAAAAACGCCCAAATATCTATGTAGATATGATGGTTAGAAAAAATATCCAAGTTATTAACCATCGCTATGAATATATTTATGGCCCAATTTCAAGATTAATTCGAGATAAAGCAAATCCTTTTAACAGTATAAAATTTAGATGGTTTGATCATTCTAATCTAAATTTTCTACGTAAGAAAAATAACATAATAATATCACATCCACCTGATCTTTCTTATGGGTTAATAAGAAATATTATTAATGTTGTAGGACGAAATCCACACAATTTTGTTTTCTTAGCTGGATCAATCCACGATCCTCCCGGATCAGATTTAATAGAAGGTGCTAGTGAGATTGAATTTTCTGAGACATGGAAAATGCCATTCCGGGCATTGTTACTCAACACTTTTGCACCTCATATTAAAATTAAACTCCATGCGGATAAAAATCAACTGAAAGAAATGATAAAAACCTTGGAACCAAAAGAAGTATGTTTTTTCCATCAGTCCGCTAAAAAATTAACTGAAGTAGTTGAATATGTTAAAGAATTAGGAGTTGAAAAAGTCTCTTTGCCAAAAAAGAGAAAGCTGTTAATATTAAATTAGTTTATTTTAAAATTTAAATAATAAAAAAATATCTTATTCCTTTAGTAAAATCTATCAGATCTTTTATTTCCAAGATCCCCTATACAGATTTATAAGATGGGAACCATAAATCTTTAAGGAAATAATTTCTTATAATTCATAAAATTAAATTAATGATAAGGTGATTAAAGATTTACTCTGATAAAGTCATGGAACACTTTAAAAATCCCCGAAATATGGGTGAAATGAAGGACGCTGATGCCATGGGCGAGATAGGTAAGAATCGTAGAGCATAGAGCTTTTAGATTCCCTAAGATCCCGTGTGTGGTGATTTGATGCATATATACATTAAGGTGAAAGAGATGAATGGACAAAAAATTATTGATGATATCTCTTTTCAGACTTTTGGTTGCGCTGCTGCTATTGCTACATCTTCTATGATTACAGAGATTGCTAAAGGAAAAACTTTAGATGAAGCTTCAAATATTACCAGAGATGATGTAGCTAATTCTTTAGATGGACTACCTCCTATTAAATTGCATTGTTCAAATCTCGCTGCTGATGCATTAAAGGCGGCTATTGATAATTATCGAGAAAAGCAAAAGTAAAATTCTTTTTCCCTTTCAATTAGAAATCAAAATTTATTATTTACTTTTATGAAATTTTCTAAACCAATAACAAACATTATTCAAGAACGAATATCTCATAGAACTTATTCTGGACACCCTCTTGAAAAGAATATAAGAGAAGAAGTAATAAAATTATTGGAAAATCATAACTTAAAAAGTCCTTTCAGCAAATATGCTAAAAAAGCGAGATTTGAGCTTTTAAGCGTTCCAGACTTTAACTCTAAAGAAAAGAAAAAGTTAGGGACTTATGGATTTATTAAGGGTGCTCAAGATTTTTTAGTGGGAGCGGTTGAAAAATCTCAGTATAGTCGCGAACATTATGGATATATTATGGAAACAATGATCTTAGCAATTACAGATATGGGTTTAGGTACATGTTGGTTAGGAGGTTTTTTTAACAGAAGTCTCTTTGGTTCGAAAATTAATTGTACTTCAGATGAAATTATACCTGCTATTACTCCTGTTGGATATTCCGCTCAGAGAACAGTTAGAGAAAAGGTTATTAGATCTTTTGCTAAAGCTGATAAAAGATTACCATGGGATCAATTGTTTTTTGAAGGAAATCATAATGTTTCATTATCTAAGGAAAAAGCAGGCAAATATTCAAAATTACTTGAAATGATTAGATTAGGGCCATCTGCGGGAAATAAGCAACCTTGGCGGATAATTAAGGTACCTAACAGAAAGATTTTTCATTTTTATACGATTAATCCTAAAGATGGACGGTTTTTGAAATATAGCAAATTTCGACTTTTAGATATTGGAATAGCGGTTAGCCACTTTGATCTTACAGCAAAAGAATTAGGTATCAATGGAGACTGGTTATTTAAAAATCCTCAGATTCCCGGAGCAGAAAATTTATTATATAAGATTACTTGGAATGGGGATAACAAAAATTAAATCTGCCCAATAATTAGAGTATATTCTACAAGTAAAGTTGATAAAAATATTTTAAATTATTATCAATAACTTTAATTACTGAACGTAGTAATTTATCTTAAAGAAATAAACTTTAAACTTTGAAAATAAAAGGAGTTAAAAAATGATCTTTAATATTTTGCAAGATTACCCATTTGGGCCATATCATTGGGTTTTCATGTTAGTGGGAGGTATAATTTATTTTGTATTAAGCCTATTTATCTCTAAATATATGCATAAAGATGCAATTAAGAGAGGAATTAAAAACAGTGAATTTTGGTTATTAATTGGCTTTATCCTTAACGTGATTGGTTTAGTACTTTATATCTTTGTTAGGAATAATTACGAAGAGAGAACTTAATACTGAAAACCTAAGGAAATCATTCTACAAACTTTTTTTTTTATTTTCTTAAGTATTTTCTTAAGGAGCAAAAACTTGAAATCTTTTCTCTAATTAATCCTTTTTTTCTATCTGTTTACTTTTATCAAATGTTAGTTATAGTAAAGTCATTTTTTATGGAGGGAATCTATGTAAGCTTTTGCACAATGCTTACAGCAAAAATTTAACTCTTTACCATGAATTGTTTCGTTGTGAAAATCTTCATATAGTTTCACTCCACAGCTTGCACATATTTTTAATTTTGATTTGATTGCAACTTGTATTAAGTTATCAAATCTCAAAAAAATTCTTTCTGTGAAGGCAACCCCAGAATGGGTTAATTTTATACCTTTAGATTTCTTTGATTTCGGGGTAGGGATATCTTCAACATATCCCTCTTCTTTTAATTTTTTCAAAAAATCATAGACATAAGTAGGACTGGCAGTTGTATGCAAATCTTTATCAAGTCGTTTTAAAATAGAATACCCTGTAACAGATTTTTCTGATTTTAACAACATTAATATATAAAATCTTGATAGACTTTGAACTTTGATAGTATCTTCTTCGCTCATAATAAAAATCTCTATTTACAACATACAATTAATGATTAAATAAAATATAAAAATCTTGTATATATATTATAATAGATATATTTAAATATATACTCTTCAGTATATATCATAAAATAATATTCACTTAATCAAGGTGGGTAAATGATCTTTAACAACTATGGTTATCATATGATGGATATGGAATTTGAAAACTCAATATATATGATTTTAGGAATAGGGACTATTTTATTATCACTTATAGTCTTAACATACATATTAATTCATTATAATAGCCGTTCTACTTCAAGAAATCAATTAAAGAATGAAAAGTTTGAAAAAGATTCAATAAACTCCAATAGAATTAATATTGAAGAAATGAATTCAGGAAAAGCTAAATTTTGTCATAGATGTGGACAAAAATTAGATGATAGATCTGAGAAATTTTGCCCTTACTGTGGAGAAGAGATATAATTTAAGATAATTTTTTTTTTTTTCAAAAAATTGAAGTTTAATAACATAAACGATTAAAAATGAACTACTTTGAAAACAAAAAGAAGATTTAATTTACAAAATATAAACAAAAGGTATAATTAACACATTTGGTAATAAAAATATGAGAAAAAGGTGATTTAACATTACAGAAACTAAAGAAAATGTAAATATTAAACTTAGTGGAATGACATGTGCTAATTGCGCTTTAAAGATTGAAACTAAGTTAAATAGTCTTGAGGGTGTCAATACAGCAGTTGTAAACTTTGCCAACGAGGAAGCAACAGTTGAGTATAATCCAAAAACCACTGATTTTATTGCCTTTAAAGAAGCAATAAGGGATCTTGGATATAAGGCATCGCTAGCGAAAATCGATTTAAAAGTTGTAGATAGACTTTCTGAAAGTGAATTTGAAAATTTTATTAATAATATATTAAAAATCAAAGGAATTTATGATATCAGAGGGAATTATGAAGCATCTAAGATGTTTATAGAATTCAATGAATTGATGATTGAAGAAAATGGAGTGTATTCTAAAGTTAAACAATTAGGCTATAATATCGAAAAATCTGCTGGAGTTATGGATTTAGAAATTATTAAACATAAGAAAGAAATGAGATATCGCTTACGTATTATGTTAATTTCACTAGTATTTTCAGTAATTATCACTCCTATAAGTTGGTTTATAGGAGAATCATTTGAAAAAAACTTACTACTCTTCTTTTTAGGATTTGCAAATTACAGTATTTCGGGGTCATTCTTTTTAATTGGTGCGTACAAGTCATTAAAAAATAAATCTACTAACATGGATGTATTAGTTGCTTTAGGTACTACGACAGCACTAATTTACTCAATATTAACAACCTTCTTCATTTCAGGAAAAACCTTTTATGAAGCTATGAGTATGATAATAACTTTCCTACTGATTGGAAAATATTTAGAACATAAGACTAAAGGACAAACATCAGAAGCCATCAAAAAGTTGATAGGTTTACAACCGAAAACTGCGACGATTATAAAAGATGGAGTGGAAATAGAGATTCCTATTGAAGAGATCGAAGTAGGAGACGTGTTAGTTGTAAGACCAGGTGAAAAAATACCTGTTGATGGAAAAGTTATTGAAGGTAAAACTAAAGTTGATGAATCGATGATAACTGGTGAAAGCAAATATGTTAAAAAAGAAATTGACAATGAAGTAATTGGAGCAACAGTGAACCAAACGGGTTTAGTTCATATAGTAACTGAAAAGATAGGGAAGGATACTTTATTATTTCAAATAATTGATTTTGTCAAACAAGCTCAAAGTAGAAAGGCGGCTAAACAACAATTAGCTGATAAGGTTAGTAATTATTTCGTCCCATTAGTTATTCTTATTGCTGTAAGTGCATTTCTTTTTTGGTACTTCGCTGGACCACAACTATTTCCTGAACTTGAAGCTACAAGACTCGAAACATCTTTACTTGTCTTTACTTCTGTTGTAGTCATAGCTTGTCCGTGTGCTTTGGGATTAGCTATTCCTACAGCTGTAATGGTTGGAACAGGGAAAGGTGCGGAAAGTGGTTTATTAATTAAAGGTGGAGATTCTTTAGAATCGATAAATACAATTAATACCATAGTGTTTGATAAAACAGGTACTTTAACTGTAGGTAAACCGAAAGTATCAATAATATTTACCGAAAAACAATTGAAAGGTTCTGGTTTCGATGATAATGAACTACTAATTTATGCGGGAAGTGCAGAAATGGGTTCTGAACACCCTATAGGAAGATCTATCATTGAAGAGGCAAATCAACGAGGATTGTCTCTTGAAACTCCTACAGAATTTGATGCTATTCCGGGAAAAGGAATTAAAACTAACATTAATGGAAAGATAATCTTGATAGGAAATGATAAATTAATGATAGATAATAACATTTCAATTGAAGACTTTAAAGCAAAATTTAATGAATTTCAACAACAAGGTATAACCACAATCTTAATTAGCATTGATTACGTTATTAGGGGGATAATTGGAATTTCTGATAAGATAAAGGAACAGGCACCTTATGCATTAGATAAATTGAGAGATAGTGGATTAGATATCTATATGTTAACAGGCGATAATATGCAAACAGCATTAAGTATAGGAAGACAACTTCAAATTGACGAGAAACATATATTAGCAGAAGTATTACCAAATGAGAAAGCTCTAACTGTTCAAAAACTCCAAGAATCAGGAGATCATAAAATTGTGGGGATGGTGGGTGATGGAATAAACGATGCTCCCGCATTAACTCAAGCAGATGTTGGAATTGCTATTGGTTCTGGAACAGATATTGCAATTGAAACAGCAGATATAGTATTAATGAGAGGTGACCTAAGAAATGTCGTCTCGGCCATTAATTTATCTAAAAAAACGTATAAAAAAATGATTACAAATTTATTTTGGGCTCTTATCTATAATCTTATTGGTATCCCAATTGCTGCTGGTGTCTTATATTATGCCACAGGCTTCTTTCTACCACCGTATCTAGCTGCGGTTTTCATGGCTTCCAGCTCGGTTTCGGTAGTGACTAATGCCTTGTTTTTAAAAAGATATGAACCTAAAACACCTCAACAAATTGAAGAAGAAAGATTGTTAATTTCTCAAGAAAAAGTTGTGGATCCGGTATGCGGAATGGAAATTGATCCAAGACGCGCAATTGAATATGAATATAACAGTAAAATCTATCACTTTTGTAATCCAAACTGTGAAGCTCACTTTAAATTAGATCCTGAAAGATTTAAAAATTATGATGGTATGGATCCAAAATTAATGCAAATGAAAGGTTCTGATAAAAGCGAAAAAGAAGAAATCATAAAAGAAAATATACAAAAAAAAGAGGATGATAAAAAAATGGGAAAATTAAAATGTATAGAATGTGGTTTAGAACAAGAACTTCCAATGCATTGCGGACAACCAATGCATAAAGAAAGTGATCAATTAGTCTGTTGGATGGGTGCATCGTGTGGTGCACAAAAAATCCCCGAACATCATGGTAATCCGATGGAAGTAATTGAATAAAATTATTAAGAGTGGTGAATAAGAATTGAAATTGTATAAATGTAGTGGATGTGGTAAGATTATAGAAACACTTCCTAAATGTTGCGCAGAAGATATGGTATTCAATGAAGAAGAAAATCAATTTGAGTGTTACATGGGACCAAATTGTGGTTATCTTCCATTGGACGATTTAAAATGTGAAGAATGCTGTAAAAATTAAATAATCTTAAATTTTCTTTATACTTTTAATATATTATACCATATTTTGATGGATTAGCTTTTTCTTTAATTTTTATCCAAATTTCTAAAGTTATAAAAATAAATAGTCCAATTAAACACATTAAGGAACCAATGAGAAAAGCCACTTGGTAAGCAAAAACTTCACTCTTTCCTTCACTAATTAATAAATCAATGAGAGGTCCTGAAATAAAAGTCCCTGCAGTACCCCAACTGAGGAAAAAAGTCGTATTATATACCGCAAATAGTTTTCCTCGCATCCTTGCTGGAATTAAAACCGAAGCTATTGCATAAGATGACGCAAATATAATAACTTCTGCAGCTCCAATTAAAAATGCGCCAGCAAAAATCAATTGTAAATGTATTGTGGTTGCAGTGATAATTAATCCAATGATCCCAATAGAAGTTCCTAATATTAATGTTCTTGAATTTCCAAATTTTTTACTTAAGAATCCTGCCGTAAATCCTATTACCAGTGTGGCTAATGATCGCATATTTGCGATAAAACTTAGCATTACACTACCCACATTAAACCCAGAATCTAAAGATAGATATTGAGAATAAGGTACTGCTATACTATTTCTTCCGAAATTAATAAAAATTAATGATATAATGAATATGATAAAAACAAATATATGATTTTGATTACTTTCAGTTTTCTTTGATGAATTTTCTTGTTTAGGAAAGTCAATACTTACACCTCCCTCTGGTATAAAAAACATTGGAATTGTTGAAATAAACATTACAAAAGAAGCTATAATAAAAAGTGGTCCATCTCTAAACCCAAAACCCGCATCATACAAGAAACCTCCAATAAATATTCCAAATATCCGTCCTAAGCCACCTAGACTTGTTAACTGTCCCATTATTTTACTGCGCTTTTCAGAGGGGTATAAATCACTTAATAAAGCGCTCCAACCAATGTTTGACATTGACCAAAACATTTCTACAAAAGACAACCCTATAATAACTACCCACCCCGCGATAAAAAAATCAGTAAACGCAAAATGTATCCCCCATACTATTAGTGTTCCCAATCCCGCTAAAATCTCACCACATATAATCAATGTACGCCTTCTCTGAAGTTTATCCGAGATTGGGCCCCATACAAAATTCTGAAATATGACACTCATTAGCATGGGAATACTTGCATATAAAGTAGTCATAGTTACAGATAAACCTAAGAATTCTCTCATATAAATCGATAAAAACGTGTAAAATAGGCCCCTTCTGAACATTGCGAGCATTTGAAAAGAAGATAATCCTGAGAAAATTTTTATTGAAGATTTAGTCTTTATTATAGTAGATGACTTTTTCATAACAGTAATTTGGGTTTTTTTTTATTAGTTAAAAGAAATCTGTTTTCTAAAAGTTTCTATTACTTTTTACTTGAATTACAATATTAAAAAACAATATAAATTAAAATAAGGAATCTTATAGAGAATTTAGATTATGGTAAGTTTTATTTCTCTTCAATGATTTTTATCCATTTCTCTAACTGTTTTATTAACTTCTGTGTATTTGGAACTTGAGTAATTTGTTCTTCGTATATAGGATAATATTTATGTAAATTATTAAGTAACTCTATCCAAGATTTTTGTCTTTCTGTTTGATCTGGTATTTCTTTTTTTAATTGGAAAATTATCCTTTTCGTTTTTTTAGCTTTGAGAGATTTCAAGAAGTTTTCTGTGACCAGAACTCTAAATTCTGAGTATTCTTCTGGTCTAAAATTAGCTAATGAGTAGCAGATATTATCATCAGGAAAAGGTAAGAATTTAATTAATTTATCTTCTGGTACTTCAGGATTATTGAGCAGCGTAAATTCAATATCATTGCTGTTGAGGTCTTCTAAAATGGGATATAATTCTCCAGGAGTTATTTTTGTTTTTCGCTCAATTTGGTATGCAATTTCAGAAATGGGAATATAGATTACATGAAATCTCTCTGGATTCTCTATTCGAAAAAGATAATCCTTTTTAATAATTTGAATTATTTGAGTTTGTAAATCTGTAGCTAAATCCTCCGCAGTAAAAGATATATGAGTTTCTTTTATTTTTTCTTGAAAAATTACTTTATCTTTTTGTTTTTTGCCATATCCTTCAGAAAGAGAGGAGATAAAACTATCTGCCGCTTCACCTTCTTCTTCTCCTTTAACCAATCTACTCGTCTTACTTTCACCTTCTAATGCTCTTTCAAATATTCTTTCACTAAGATATTTTCTAGCTTTTTGTGCCGCAACTCCTTTTTTCTCAAATTGTTCAGTGACTGAAGTAAAATCAATTATCTTTACTGGTTTGCCTAGTTTCTTCTTTTCTTCTGTTATCAGGATGTCCATATCTTTCTTTGCTAATTGTTCAAGAAGATCATAAACATTTCCTTTAGATAACTGAGTCACTTTAATTAATTCACGCTCAATTATTTCAATAGGATAAGCTTCACCTCTTCTTATATATTCGCTTCTAATAATTTTATATACCTTGTCCAAGCTTCTCTCTTCTTCACTAACAGTTTCTTTTTGTAATCTCATAAACATTGAAGTTTCATGAGGTTTAATATAGTAAACTAATAATGTTGTACCTAAGAAAAAAATCATAAGCACTGAGATAATGTATTTATCCCACATTAATATTACACCTACATCAGTTACTATTTGATTTGGTATTTCACTTGCGAGAGCGAAGCGTGTTAGAGTTTGAGCAAGTACACAACCTAAACATAAGAGAATTAAACCATCTTTTTTGAAGATGAGTATACGCCATCCAAGAGATTTACCAAGTTTCTTTACTATTCGATATAAAAAGTACATTGATATGATAAATTCAAATATAAAAATATATGAAAGGACAGAACCAGTTGTTCCGAATGTTGCTTTAAACGCAGTTATTGTTTCATCTTGCATTAACATATAGATACTTATTTGTAAAATTTGAAAGAAAAAAATAAAGAAAACTATTAATGAAAAAGTAAAATTATCGAATGTTCCAGCTCTCTTAGTTTCAGCTCGACGTCTAGTAGACACATATTCAAAGATGATGAAGACGAGTGTCATCACTAAACTAACGTAAATCAATGGCATGATCCTTGTCATCTCTAGATTATAAACAGCAACAGCACTAATAGGATCATTAGGTCCAAAAAAATCTAAAGTTAGGAATACTAAGAAACTTCTATAAAACAATGAAATGATAACAAGCATAGCTAAAATAAAAAAAGGAATTATAACAGCAAAAAAGTATCTTGTAGCTGAATACTTTTTAATAAATCTTGATTCGATTTTTGTTGAGAGTTTTCTTGAAGATATGTAAAATTTACTACTTAATAAGAATAACCAAATCATTGCTAACGTTAATAAATACGTCATAAAGTTAATGTCTGTTCCAATGTATAGAAAAAGCAAGTATAATGATGAAATGATACCACAGTATAATATTAACTGTTTAATAGCACTATGTTTTTCAAAAATGAAGATTCTTAATTTATCTATACTAAGTAGAAAGGATAAAACTAGAAAAAAAGTCACAATCGTATTTGAAAAGGCAAATGGATTTCCAAACGTCAAAATGTTAATTAAACCTTCATCAGGAAAATTAATTGCCGCAATTAAAACTAGAGAATAAAAAATAAATATAAGATATAATCCAATAAATTTTTTTTCGAAGGAATATGATTTTGGTTCCTGACCATTAATATAAACCTCTTGATGGACAATCTTGTCATAAAATCTAGTTTTAAATTTTATTTTAAAAGCACTTAACTTAACTCTTTGTTTTGAAGAAAAGGTTTTAAACTTATTCTTTACCCCTCTTTTCCCCATTTTTGAGGTTTTTGGTAATTTTAATGGTTTAATTTTGTCTTGTTTTTTCTTGGTTTCTGCCTCAGAACCTTTTGACTTTTTTGAAGAATTAGATTGCTTACCAGACATTATATAAATGTTATATTCCTATTCTTAAAATAAAAATATTGTGTATATATTTATTCATAAGAATTTTTTATATTTGATAAATATTTCAATAAAAATAAATAGTAATTATTATAAAAAGCGTTCAAACAAGTCTATCTGACGGTTTTTGGAGCTTTTGCATTTTGCTTCTCTTTACCATTCTTGCGAATGTTCGTTTCAATTACCATATCTTCTTCTTTCTCGTATGGCTTCGAAGGTTTCGACTTATCAATTGGATTATTACACCCCCAACATACGTTTTCCAAGTTGCTTAATGCTTCCGAGCATTTTAAGCAGTAAAAAGTTCCACATTTGGAACACATGAAATTTAATCCGCTAATTTTACCCTTACACACCAAGCAAATTTTCTTTTCCTTGGAAACCGAAACTTCTTCTTCGGTAACTCTTTGAGGTTTAGTAAACATTTCTAAAATATTTGGCATATCTTCCTTTTTATCTTGCAATTTATTAGATTTTATATCCTTAATTACTTGATATTCTAAAAAGATTACAACTAATAACATAAATAAGTATAAAACGATTTGGAAAACCTCTTCCACCGATAGACCAATTATAGATATTTCGTAAATTAAAAGAGATTCTATAGAAAATATTACAATAACAACAGATATTCCAGATAGTAGCCAAAACTTTAATGCATGGGAAAGGTGAATTGGATTAATAATTAATGGTAGTATTACAACGAGAGCACCTATAATATAAAAGATAGGGGAAAGATATAATAAATATTGAAAATTTAATGCTTTCACATCCTTACTTACTAAACCTGAACTAATCATCAAGAATAATACTCCGAAAAATAAAAGTGAAGAAATAGCTTTAAGCTCAAAACGGGACTCTTTTGATAATAATACTATTACGGCAATAATGATAGTAGTGTTGAGTGGATATAAAACATAATGATGGACAAATCTTGCCGAACTATAAGGTAAAATTATTAACAACAATATAAGTGGTATTTGTATAATTGTAAGGACGTATTTTGTACGTTTTATGCTTACTTCAAACGCTAATATGAATAGTGCGGCACCAAATGCCCACAAAATATAATCTATTTTAAAAAAAACTTCAAAAAGTAGTCCAGTGTTATCAAAATCACCGTAATAAATAAAATCAGTGTATGATCCAGAAATAAAAAAGTGCCCTAGGAAACCCCCAAAAAGCCTTTGAAGTGTAAGTCCAATAAAATAACAACCAAAACCCCTCATCATTATCTTCTCCTTAAATTGTTCTCTCTTTTTCCCTTTATATATATAAAATACACCACAAATGAATAGTAGCATGATTCCCACTACCGATAAGAACCGTTCAATGGGATCCCAAACCATTACTTCTGCTATTTCACTCCCCTCATGTTTAAAACGATATTTTACAAAAAAGTAATTAATAGTTTTCTTAGGATATGCAAATATATAAATTTTGACCTAATATCGCTTTATAAGAAAAACATGTGAAATCTCTAATATCAAGTAATATTGAAAGATTTCTCGAATAAACGTATCAATTCAAAAAAATCATACTGAATTTCCATTCTTTAATTACGTATCAGACAAAAACTGTCTTTTTTTTTATATAAACATAAGAGTAAAATAAAAATAAAAATTAAATATAGTATATTAAGTAAAATTTAATTTCTAGGATTAAATTTTAAAAACATTCGGATATAAATTTAAATATAGGAACCGTATTTTTTTACTTTGAAAATGGAAAAAATTCAAACCGAAAGCAGAGAGAGCCTGATTAAGTTAGTTAAAAAAGCTATTGAATTACTCGCCGAGAGGAACATATCTCAAACAGTGATTTTATCTTCCTATAAGATAAACTCGATTTTAAGGGATCAACTCGGTGTAGATATTAAGGTTGATAGAATTGGCAGAGTTTTAAGTAAAATAGCTAAGTTAAATGAACTAAAGAGGCTTAATACTAATATACCGAAGTACAAATTACAGATATCGAAAGTTTCGAGCTTACAATTCTTTTAAATTTAACTTCAACTTAAATTTCTGAAGCCTGTAATAATTTTTTGGAGTTTTTCAAGCAAAATCTTTATTTCTGAGGTCATTTCTTTGAAAGGTTGTAATTCTGTGCTCAATTTTTCAATTTTTTCATCCACATTTTTCTTTAGTGGTGTTAACGAAGTTTCTATCTTTATTTCAATATCTCCGGCTAAAGAATTCATCTGATCATTTGTAGTTGTTATACTCATTTTATAATTATTTATTAATTCTTCAAAACGTAAGATCATTTGCGCATTTTCTTTAGTTTTTTCAGAGATTGAATTTCCAAAAGTTTCCAGCTCCTTATTAATATTTCCTAGATTATCATCAACTATGGTGTTTAGATCTCCAATCAAATTATCTTTTAAATTACTAATCTGTTCTGTAAGCTCTTTATTAGCTTCAACTCGTGTATCAACGTATTTAGAAACACTTTTTTTAAATTGATATACAGTTTCATCTAAGGTCTTTTTAAACCAATTATCAACTTTTATTAGTCCTGAAGATATTGCTTCTTTCATTTTACTTAGTGTTTTACCTATATATTCAGTTCCTTTAGAAGTTCCTTGATTCATATCATCGATCCAATCTCCCATTTGAGTTTTTATCATATCTGTAATCTCTTGAGAGAAATTTTCAGTTCCTTGTTGAAAACCTGAAATAATAGAATCCATTTGTAAGTAATCTGTGATTTTGTCATCACTCAATAACGTTTCTTCAGTTATAGGAATTTCTTGTAATTCTCCTGGAGGTTGCTCTATAAATTCATTTATTTCCTTAATAAGGATAGGATCTTTTTTCTGAAGATCTTCCGAAAATTTTTGAACCCATTTAAAATACTCTAATGAAGCTGGTGTCTCAATTTCAAATGGTACACTATGATATTCTTCAGTTTTAGCATAATCATCCAATCTGTAAATTTCAAATCCAAGTTTTTCATCTTTTCCCATAAGTGTATGATCAAATACAATTGCAAAACCAAAGGGAAATTTCTCTCCTTGGAAATACTGTAAATTACTTAAATCACTTTCTGACAAATATAGCCCCCATGAAGGGTGAGAGTGATAGTATCCAATCAAATCTGAGGAATATTTTCTGCCAATCTCAGTGAATAAATCATAAGTATCATTATCAAAGCCAATTTCTGCTTTATCTCCGTGAGTTAGTGGAACTGCATTTTCTACAATGACCTTATCATCAACATTGTCATATTTTCCTACACAAATTCCCATTACTTCTATGCTTTGTTCTAATGCATCATTACCAAAACGTAATACATGTGTAAGCATATTTCTAAAAGCTTCCTTTTTAATGAATATCTTCCCTTTTTCAAATTTTTCCTTTGATTCCTTATCAGCCATTTTTCCTTATTCCTCTTTTTTTTGTAATTTTTCTATTTTATCCAATAGTTCTTGATTATCTTTTTTTAGTTCAGTAATAGTTTTTTGTAGGGTTTTGATTTCAGCTTCTTGTGTGTCTAACTTATTTTTGAGAGGGGTCTTTGAACTCTCTAATAATATAATAGCTGCTTTTAAATTTGAAAGAAAAGTTTTTGTTTCTTTGTTTAAATTGGCAAAATTACCAATAATTTTATTAGCATTTTTGGTAAAATTTCCTGATATATCTATGATATCCTTATCTAACTTGTCTGCAGTTAAGTCTCCTATTGAATTTACATTTTGAGATAAACTTTCTAAAATAGAATTTTGTTGATTCAGACTTTCAGAAGATTTTAAACCTTGTTCATTTGTTTTAGTAAGAATTTCTATTTGTTCACTAAATTGTCTTAATAATATATCAAAGTTGTCATCTATTTTTTGTTCAAATAACAATTTAAATTGTTCATCAAGTTCAGTTTTAATATTACTAAATAACTCTTTAAAAAATTCTTGGTGTGAGTCAAATTCTTCGAACTTATCGTCAATATACATATCTAATTCGTTTAATTTTTCCTTTATTGAAAATTTGAAATCTTTTTGCAGAGTTGAAATTCCTTCACTGAGATTGTTCTTTATTGAAATCACATCTTTTCTCATTTGCAAATTACTCTCAACGGTATTACTTATAATACCTTCACTCCAAGAATTAAGGATTTTGACTAATGGGGAAACTGATAACTCTATGAATTTTGTCAAACCTGTTTTAAGAGAAGATAGGATCATCATAGAATTTAATTCCGGTTTCTTTGCTAGAATTTGGTTTTCGCTTGGAAATGAAATATCGCCAAATAAATCAGGCATCTCATTAATTTCTAATATAGGAGCGTCTTTTGAATGAATACAATTAATTATTTCTATTAATTTTATATAATAATCAATGCTATCTGGAGGTTCCACTATTGTCTTTATTTCATGATAACCAGACATTTGACCCTTTGCTGGATTATCTAATCTAAATGTACGAAATCCTAGATCTCCAGGTTTTTCTAAATTAGTATGATCAAATACAATACCAATTGCACTTGGATTTGGAGTTTGCCATCCTAATTGGTTTCTAATATCTGTAGAAGAAAAGAATATATTCAATCCAGGATGAGAATGGTACCATCCACAACTGAACCAATTTTTTTCAGCATAAGCAGCATCGACCATAGAAAATGTTACATAATCTTCTGGGGCAAATGCAACTTCAATTGCACCACCATGTGAAATGGGGACCGCATCTTCTATGATTACATCTCTTATTCCTTTTTTATCAGGTTCACCCTCTAATCTACCAATTAAAATCCCCATAACTTCTTTAAACTGCCTACGATCCCTTGCTTTATTCCCAAATCTTAGGACATGCACCAGCATTTTATAATAAGCATCTGGTTTAATAATAACAGATGTCATTTGTAATCACGATTTGTGTTTTAGATTTAGTTTGTTAATGATATATATATAATTTATTTGGTTTTAAATATTTGAATAAAAGATTAGATTTTAAATCTGATTTTTTAGATCATTCAATACCTTACCATCTTTTCTTAAATAAAATTTAAACTGAATTATCCGTTTTCTTATTGGAATTAAGTTAAATAAAAAATAAAGCCAAAAATAGAATTTATATATTAAATTATTAATCGTGGGGCAATGGCTTGCCACAAAATGGACAAAATCGGAATCCTATGTCTTTACCACAATAAGGGCAAAACTCCCCTTCTTTACTAACAGATTCTTTTACTTCAGCACCCTCTTTAGGTATTGAAGGTAATTGCCTTGTTGTTTTTAAAGTTGAGCCTGAAGTTTGAGCTTCTGCTTTTCTTGCTGCTACCGTTGCTTTAAAAGCTTGTCTTCTCTCTTCCTCTAGTTCTTTTCCCGTTTTTGTTCCTTCTGTTTTTACCCAACCTTGAACTTTAGGTCTTTTCAATTCACTTTCAGGAACTTTTTCTAATTCTACTTCTTTAGTTTCTGATATAGGTGCTGTTAATTTCTTTTCTTCTTTTTTTTTTAAGGCCTGCTTAACAAGAGCCTGAGTTGTTTTCATTACTTGATGTGGATTAATATTAGGTATTGCTACAGTTCTAAGAACCCACCCTACGATAAGATTTTGGTTTGGGAAACCACCTTCGACATCTTCATCCTTAAATACGTAAGAGTCAAGTATATCTCTACCTTTGAGCATCCGTACAGCCCATTTCTCATTAATCAGCCCTAATTGAAGTCGATATGAAGTTCCGGAAGTGCCTATCGGCTAAATGCCAAAAGGTGTACACCTAGTTGGCCAGTTAATGGTTCAAAACCTTTTTCAGTCAAATTAAATCACTTTTTTACCATACCTATTATGATTTCAATAATATTATAATGATAAATTTCGAATTTAAATTGTTTTTTATTTATTGTAAAAATTTGATCTGTCGTTAAAAATTTTTTTCATTAGCAGTGATTAAAAACACATAAATACAAAAAATTGTATTAATTCGTAAAAACCATTTTTAGAAAAAAAAATACTAATTAAAAGTGCAAAAAATGGGAAAAATAATTATCCCTAAAAAAGTGTATTTAGCAGTAGTAGCTGCTACTGTCAGATTTGCCAACGCACGTATTCCTAAAGATGATTGGTTAGAAGTTAGCGGGATTTTCATAGGAAAGAATGAGGGTGATGATGTAATAATTACAGAAGCATATCCAATTATGCATCAAGAATTAGACAAAGATGCCGTAATCGATCAATATAAATGGTCTGATGAGGACTATATCGCCTTCAGTATTATTGATGATGAGGCGTTCGCACGGGGAGAATTTACAGTAGGATGGTGGCATTCTCATCCAGATTTTAAAGTAATGATGTCTCATATTGACATTCAAACAACCCTATCTTATCAACAAAATAATCCTTTGGCAATTTCTCTGGTATTTAATCCAGTAAGATTAACTCGTCAAATTGAAATTGCTGATAAAAAAGGAGATCCTGATAAACAATTAAAAAATGATCCTGGTTTTAAAATATTCAGATTAGATGATGTAGGTTCTGGTATAGAGGCTTCATATCATACCGCAGATTACAAAATTGAGGGATATGAGAGCATGGAACAATTAGTTGCACAAACACAGAAATTTGTTGTTGATGTCACTAATTTCTTCCCCAAAGTTAACATTCCAAAAACATATGATAACTTTATTGATGAAAGAATAACAAAATTGAATGCACTTTTTCTTGGAACTGAAGAATATTTAACAACCTTAACCCATCGGGGTGAAAAAGCTAGAATTCCAGAAGTTTTAGAAAATCAAACTCAAGAAATTCGTAAATTTGTAGCAGAAACAGCTGTAAGAATAAATAATGTCAAGGACTTCATGAACTATTTAGAATATAAAGAAAAAGAAACGATAATCCCTCAAATAGAAAATATTATTCTTAAATGGGACGAAAATATTGCTGGATTAGATAAAAGATTGAAGCAACTCAAGAAGAAATTTTAATTCTAATAATTTTCATCTTATTTTTAGTTTTGTTAAATTTTTATTTGATTGTGCTTTTTTTTGATACATAAACATCTATTATTAAATTTAACTATGAAAAAGATTAATTTTCCCTTTACAGCAATTCTCGGTCAAGAGAAAATGGAAATGGGATTAGTATTGAATGTAATTGACCCTCAAATTGGTGGGATACTATTAACAGGTCAACAAGGTACTGGAAAAAGCACAGCTGTAAGATCTCTCGTAGATTTAATGCCAAAAATCGAAATTATTGAGGGATGTGAATTCTCATGCGATCCTAATTCAGATATTGATGATCTATGTCAAAATTGTATAGAAAAGAAGGAAAGTAGAATAATTGAAACTATATTCAGAGACATGTGGTTAGTTAATTTACCTCTAGGAGTCACTGAAGATATGGTATGTGGGTCATTATCTATCGATAAAGTACTTACAGAAGGAATAAGGGCTTTACATCCTGGTCTATTGGCAAAAGCAAACAGAGGAATTCTTTATGTAGATGAAATTAATCTTCTTCAAGATCATATAGTAGATGTTCTTTTAGATTCTGCTGCTTCTGGAGTAAATATTATAGAAAGAGAAGGTATTTCTGTATCACATCCTTCAAGATTCGTATTAGTTGGGTCAATGAATCCAGAAGAGGGTGATTTGAGACCTCAAATTGCTGACCGCCTCGGCTTAGAAGTGAAAATAAAAGCACCTAGAGATCCAGAATTACGGGCTGAAATAACTAAAAGGGTCATAGAATTTGATGATCACCCAAAAGAATTTATTAAAGCTTTTGAAGATAAACAGGAAAAATTGAGGCAAGAAATCTTAAATGCTCGAACAATTTTAAAAGAAGTTCAAATACCGAGCTCCGTTTATGAATTTGTTTCAAAAATTGTAAATGAGTTAGAGATCTTTTCTCAAAGAGCTGATATTACTTTTATTAGATGTGCTCGAGCTCATGCTGCATTAAATAACAGAAAGGTCATTATAGAAGATGATCTAAATGTTGCAATGGATTTAGTATTTGAACATAGAATTCAATCACTTCATTATGAAATGACCCCTGAAGAGATAAAATCTAAGATTGCTGAAGTTTATGGAAAAATAAAAGAAGCATATGAAAACACTAAGGTACTTCAACCAAATAGAGAAACTGAGGGACCTCTAAAACATAATGATGATTCTCAAAAGGAGTTTAAGCGTCAATCTGTTGATCCTGATAAAGTTGATATTCCAGAGTCCCAAGAACAGAAATTACCCCCTCCAAAATATCCTGATGAAAAAAAAAGAAACCCTAAACCTGCTGGAGGTTGGAAAGTAAAGAATATTCCTTTTGAAACTGATATACGATTTTTTGAAGACAAAGTTGGATCATTACCCTTTATTTATAAGATGGAAAAGAAAATGACATCCATCCTAGATAATATTAGAAAAGATCGTAAGATATCTGATTATGGTGGAAGAGGAATAGGTAGAAGAATCAAAATATCGTCATCTCAAAAGGGAAGATATGTGTCTTATAGAACCCCTATGCGTGAAATGCCTAAATCCATCGCTTTAGACGCTACTATTAGGAATTATCTTAAAAATTTAGTATATAATGAGACTGAAATTGATTTTCCTATTCATTTTAATAAATATGATTTAATGGACAAAATTTATGAATATCGTGCTCCATTAGCATTATTTTTTGTATTAGATAGTTCAGCATCTATGTATTATGTGATAAAACAAATGACAGATGTAATTTTATCTCTACACCGAGAGGGGTATAGAAAGAGAGATAAAATAGCCCTTATTATTTTTCGCGGTAAAGAGGCAATTGTCTTACAGAAACCTACAGTAAATTTTAAGATGGCAGTAAATAAATTAAAAAAAATAGAAGGAAAATCATACACTCCAATGGCAGCAGCATTGAAAAAAGTATCTGAGTTAATAAAAGTTGAGAAAATGAAGGATAGAAATATTATACCTGTTGTTTTTATATGTAGTGACTGCGGAGCAAATATTTCGGTTAAATACCCTGATTTAATCGCTCAAATTGAAACAGATTATAGTTTAATTACAAGAGAATTAAAAGAACTGACAAAGAAATTATCGAGACAAAATATCCATATGGTTGTATTAGAACCAAAAAAATCTTATGCAACCCACGCTCTAGGAGTACATACTTACTCTGCGGGACATATTAAAAAGAATTTTAAAAAATACGCAAATGCACAGATCTACAAGTTTAATAAATATAATCCTAATTCTCTAATATTAGAGTTGAAGAAAATACTCTGAATAATAATATTTATCACTCATGACTTATGTGCTGATAAAACCACTTATCAATTGATTTTCAAAACATATCGTGAATATTAAGAGAAAGTTTAAAAGACAAGCTGTTCGATATTATTAACTAATCCATAGAGCATTTTAAATTAGAAATTTCAAATAGGAAAAAAATATGTTTTGTTCTAATTGTGGTGAAAATTTAATAGCAACAAATCAAAAGTTTTGTCATAATTGTGGAACTGAAGTTCTAGCCAGTTCTAAAGCAAATGATTACAAAACTGAAAAAATTCAAAATGTAACCGTACCTAAAATACATTATGCCCCAGTTAAACCGCGAACACACTTACAAAAGGGAAGCCCAGGGAAATATTCAAAATTGTGCCTTGAGTTGGCTTTAGGCTCTATCATTATTGGAATAGTATCATTGATTATTGGCTATAATTCTTATAGGTTCTTCTATTGGCCTTCTTATAATAGTATAGGAGGGTTAGTGGTAATGATTGTGATCTTACTATTACGTGTGGGGGGATTAATCATGGGCGTTTTTTCTAAAGTATATAGTTCAAAAGCAGAAATATTCGAACCTTATAATGACATTGAGAAAGCTGGAAGTATTTTTGGGATTCTTGGGATTATCATAAATTCAATAGGACTCTTCTTGTCTATTCTTGGTCCATGGTCTATTTTCAGTTTCCCATTATGATAGCTTTGATACGTGGTTTAGCACCTTTTTAGAGGAGAAAGTGCTTTCTACCCTTGTTATTGAGTTTGAGGATGGAAATGGATTGATTTTTTTAATCGTCGAAAATATATTATTATACCAGAAGAAATTGGATTATATAAACCATTTTTAACCATTAAAAATTGCTATAAATTTTAATTCTTTTATATATATATGATATAATGGCTGATGAATCAAATTCTGTGCTTGTAGTTGGATTCAATACTCGTCCCTTAGTTTATTCATTGAATAAAGCGGGGTACAGTGTATATGCTGTAGATTTTTTTGGTGATTTAGATCTCTATCCTTATGTAGATGATTCTATTATTGTAATGAAACAATTGAGGAGTAATTATAACTCTTTAAAAGATAAATATAGTAAATTCTTAGCTCAGTTCGCTTTAACTTTACATCGTAAATATCGCGATGTGAAGTATTTATTGATAGGGAGTGGTTTAGATGATGCCTACGAAGAAAGGGAATTAATTTTTGATGAAATAAAAAATTTCGGTACTATAAATGTTAATAACAATTTAAAAACAATTAAGAAATCAAGAGATATTGAATATCTTCTTGGGTTTTTAAAATCAAATGGATATAAAGTTCCAACATCCTATTCTTTTGAAGAATTCCAATTACAGAACCTAAAAATGGAATATCCTTTTATTTTTAAAAAAAAAAGAAGCGCTGGTGGGACTAATGTTTTTAAAATTGAAAACGAGACGGATCTAGCATCTAAAATAAAAATTTTAGAAAAGAAAATATTTAATCCGACAGAATGGCTAATTCAGGAATATATCGAAGGAATTCCTGTTAGTTGTACAATAATTTCGAATGGTAAAGAAGGTAAAGTTATTTCTATTAATCGTCAAATTATTGGTGAGAAATTTCTAAATTCTCCAAAAAGTTTTATGTATTGTGGAAATATTGTCCCTGCAGGGATATCGGAAGATGAGGAAAGAATCATATCTGAAATATCCATACTTCTAACTAGAGAATTAGGACTAAAAGGAATTAATGGTTTTGATTTTGTTTTAAAAGATAATTATCCATATTTTATGGAATGTAATCCAAGAATCCCTGGCTCAATTAGAGCTTCTGAGGCTGCTTTGAATTTAAATCTTTTAGATTTACACATAAAAAGCTTTATAAATGAGGAATGGAAAAATCTTAAAAACTTGATTAAATCTGCTAAACCTAAAAGATTTGTAACAAAATTAATATTTTTTGCTCCAAAAAAAATTGATAAACAGTGTTTAACAAAAATTAATAATTTGGAATTTGTTCACGATAAATGTGAACCTATTAAAAATGTTTTAAAAGGTGAGCCTTTATACACTATTTTGTATGGAGGAAATAGTCTCTTAGAGTCTTATAATGGAGCAAAGAATATAGTAATTGAAATTAATAAAATTATTGAATAAATAGCTATAATTCATATCTTTTTCTAAATAATAATCTTCTATTTATCTAAAGATCTTTCGTAATTTCATTTACTAATAACTGAAATGCTAAATTAACATTTTCATCCATTTTAGAGGATACTTTTATATAATCTAGAAAACCATATTTCTCCTTAAGGAATATAGCTTCTTTATCCTCAACGATGATTAAGTTAGTTAAGTCTAATTTAGTTCCTAAAAATATAATTGGTAATTTTGGATCTTTTTCTCTACAAATATCAACCCACTCATCTATTTTCTCTAAACTGGACTTATTCGTGAGATCAAAAAGTAATAAAGCTCCGTGTGCTCCAGAAGCGTATTTTTTTAATATATGACGAAAAACTCTTTGGCCACCAAAGTCCCACAATTGAAGTTCGAGTTCTTTATTCTTGGTATGATATTTTTTCAAAAAAAAATCAACTCCTAATGTTGTTTTTGTATTTGTTAAAAATTTTCCCTCAACATACCTATAGAGAAGTGTTGTCTTGCCAACTCCTCCATCTCCAGTCGAGATGATTTTCAAAAGCTTTGACTTTGACATTCTTTCACCTTTTTCTATAATATTCCAAATCATTCAATTATTCAGAAAAATTACTGCATGCTATACAACCTTTAAAATGATAGCTTTAATCTTAGCGATGTAGGTCCCTAATTTCCTTTCGTCAGACTCTGGAACAGCAAGTGCTAAGACTCTGTTCTCATCTAAATCATGTATTATAACGGAACCATTTTCTCCGCCTATTATACAGTATTCCATATGACTTTCTAAAAGTATTCCCGATAAATTATATAATGCAGCTACCATAGCTGAAAGAATTGGTTCAGGCATGGTTGATTGTATCTTAATTGGTAATCCATCTTTCGTTATAATCGCTAAAACGAGAGTATTTGGTATTGCTCTTTTTAAGCCTTTAAAAATTTCTTCTTTAAGAATATCTGATGTCTCAATAATAGCAGTTATTTGCAGACTTAATTTTTGTAATTTATTTATGTAAGAATCCACCCCTTCGAGTTCAGCTAATTCTCGATTCAAATACGTAATCATAGTAATAATTTCCGTTAAAATTGAAAGGACAATTTTCTCCTTACCAATAATTAAGTTATAAGATACTTCCTGATTCAGGGAGTCCCTCAGCATTTTCGATGAAAGAAATACAAGGCTACTATTTGCTGCTGTAACTTCTCCTGTTGTCATCTTAATATCTTTTTTGAAAATACTTGCGATTTTTGTACCCTCCGGCGTTCCAATATTAATACCAATTATAGCTGATGCTGATTCAAGTTCTTTTTCTATTATTTCTAATATATCAGATTTTAATTCTTCTAAAATTTTTTCTTGCTTCTCCATAAATCAATATTAGGATATTTGAAATAAAAAGATATTCTAATAATAAAGTAATAATTTTAAAATTATCGGTAAGAAATAATTCGTTAAATTTTTAAAACTATAGATATTAAAATGATAGCTTCTTTCAAAAATAGTATGCAAAGAAAACGCAATAGCTAAGATAATTTATTTTTTTTTAACATTTTTTTTCATATTTGGGATAAGTAACATTTATGAGGTTATAATTTTATAATTATTATTAGAACAAGGTTAGATTTTTCAATTTAAATGTTAGAGGGTAGAGGTGATTATACAAATTATTGACAGAAGTAGATTCCATTATATTTGGCGGAATAAGTGGATAACTTCAGAAGCAAAATCAATTGAAGATTTTATCAAGGCTTATGAACAATCATTAGAAGTTTAAAATAATATAAAAAAAATAAAAAGAATTAATTAATCTGTAATTGTAATGACTTTTACCAGCTGTGAGGGTTTATCGCTCTTATCGAATTGGTAGATATAAACCTTTCAGCTCCCAGAAGTCATTGAACAAATACATCCTAACACATGATCGATTGTATTGGCGCTACAGCATAAATCTTGGCTATTATTCCAACGTGCTTCATATCCCATTCCTCTTCATCTCCTCTGGTTGTGCATCTGGAGTTCCAACACAAATAAAATTATGATAATATTTATCCACGCAATTTTGACACAGAGCTTCACGAACAAATTGGACTTCTGGATCTTTAGTAAGTTGGATTAATAACGGGATTTTTTCACTCTCGATTTTTGCATTACATGAATCGCACAAGATAAGGTCGTTTGGAATTGGAATTTCGGCAAATAGTGAATTAACATCCTTTGACCAATCAAACATTTTCATGAAACGGTTCTGAAAAAGTGAGTCGTTCCTTGAAGCATAGTAAATAAACATATCTGGCAACCCACCTAATCGTTCTGGGCTTGGTACTAATGTCCTTTCCATTTTCTCCCCTACCACGATAAAACACCCTCCTCTATTAAGATGTTGATGAATAGAGCCTTATCCTCATTAGATAACTTTCTGAATCTCTTCGCATTCTTTTGTGATAATTGGCTCTCTACTATTGGAAATCTGGATTCGTGGAAAAAGTATTCGTAAATTTCTGCTTTATCTTCCTGTGTGTTCTTCTTTTTCATATAAGTCCTCCCTCTCGTAGTGGATTCTGTTTATTGCATTCTGGGCATTTTTCATAATCGGACTCTAAATAACCATGTTCACAATAAGGGCAATATACTTTTTGAAAGATTTATTGGAAAAAATTGCTTTGAACCGACATTTTTTTATCATTTAGGCTTTACTAATAAACTTTCAGCCTCCTCCTAAATATAAGGCCAATACTTCATTAGGTTCTTAAATCAAAACTCAAATAACAGGGCAATGGAAACAAAAGAAGTATTAATCGCATATAATGTTGAGTTGGGTAGAATCTTTAAAGTTGGGTATGGGTTGCCAAAAAACCCTCAGAATTATAACTGGACCTGTAAAAATTGTAATAAACCAGTTTTTTATAACCAATATGAAGATTGTTTTAAACATCGGGGGTTAAAACCGGATGGGTTTGAACCTGAAACTATTGAACATAAAGCAATAAAAAACTACTGGTACTCTGTATTTCCAAAATTTAATCATATCAAATCACGACATAAAGAATTCTGGTTTGAAAATCAAGTTGCTGATGTCTATTTTGAATTACGGGATGGGAAAAAAGTAGCTATAGAATGCCAAAATTCTCCTATAACTTCAAAAAAATTAATTGAAAGAACTAAAAAGTACACAGAAAAGGATATTTATGTACTATGGGTGTTTAATGGGTCTGGAACGTGTGTATCTGAAGAAAAAAGACCGCGTAATATAGACAAGGTTCGGGTATTAAAGGAAGAAAAGAGGGTTCATAACTTATACGGTGGGCGAATTTACTATATGAATGTGGTTGGAGAAGAAGTTATTGAAAAGCCGTATCCTATTCATTTCTCTCCCTACTTTGAAAACAGGAAACTGGAAACGAGCGTTTATGGCCATGATAAATATTACAAGGAGTTTCAGAGTGCTACTATAGGAACTATTTATTCATATAAGATATTATGTGTGGATTATAAAGGATATAAATTGGCTCGGTTTATGGATAAAAGCGTGAGTATCTCCTGTACTGATCAACTTTTGGTATGTTTAAAGGAAATTTGTCATAAAAAAGCAGAAGAGGAGGATTTAAACGAAAATGAAGAAATTAAGATCCCGATAAATTCTGTTATTGAATTAGTTCGAGAAGAGTTTGGGTATTTCTTACCTTACCTGATTCTGAAAAGGTCGAAGAAGAAGATTAAGAAAGTGAGACTTGAGCGTTTGTTAGATGAGAAATATAATATTCAAGATACTCTTGTCCTTAGAATTTCTGATTATGTATAATATTCTTCCTAAGATTCAATATATAATGATGAAATAATGTCAATACAAGTGGAAAATTTTTTTTCTCTTAACTTTGTATGGAACGAGGATGAATTAAATACTAAAAAGAAACTTCTTAGATCGGTAGATGAAAAAAACAAATTAAATTCCGAAGCACTCTTTTACAATTCTTGGTACTTGCCAATCTTAATATTATGCAAAATCTTATTCTTAGAACTATTTAAGACTCCTAAAACTTCTAAAACAATAGATACTTCAGAATTTGCCAATTGATATATTTGGAATATCATGGTATCTAATGTATTTTCAAGTGCTTGAATTATAATATCAAGGTGTATCACATCAGAAATAGTAGCATCGCATTCTTTTGCAAATTTTTCTCTTGAGTAGATAATTAGATTATAGCTTTTTTCCCAAATGTTTAATTACGGAAATTGATGTTTTAAAGAAATTGTTAGAAGATGCTAATGTAATAATTACCAATCTTGAGAAGAATTTGAAAGATAAAGAGAAAGAATTATCAGATTTATCCAAATTTACTAATGAAAAGATTTCAAGTCTATCAACTGAACTAGAAAACGGAAAAAGAAGAATTTCAGTATTAGAAAAGAGTTTAAACGAAGTTAATAGGACAATCTCTGCAAAAGATGAGGATCTTGAGGAATTAAGAACCTACCAAAGTAAATTTGAAACTTCTGTGGAAGAAAATAATAAACTGAAGGCTGAGTTTGATGATTTAAAGAATAAAATGTCTATAATAGAGGAAGAAAACTTTAAATTAACCTCTCAACTCATTGAATTAAATAATTTACTTTTACAAAAAGATTCTGAAATTGAAGAACTCAAGGCTAAATTATTCATGCTACAACCTCCAGAAATACTTACGGGTGATGTCACAACTGAGGGACGAGTAAAATGCGTAAATTGTGGTGCTGTCGGTAAAGACATAAAGGTCGTAGAAGATAAATCAAGAGTCTTAAGTTATGTGGGTAATATTCCGATGTATGCTAAGAAACATGTTTGCAAAAAATGTGGATATGAATTTTAGCATGTGTTCGGAAAATGCATTGAAAATAAAATTGATCTAGAAGATAAAAGAGAAATTTTAATTTCAGTTTGGCTCCTCCAAAAAGACACTTTTATATTGAAACTTCAGAAAACAAAAAACTAATTGGCTTATTAATCTGTTTATTTTGGAGGGGCGAGTACAATTTCAATGCTTGAGACATTGTTGCTTCGTCCATTTTCTCCTTCTAATTGTTCAGTGGTTATTGTTATATCCTTATATTCTGTACCTTTCAAAAATCTATTTTTTAAAATCTCACATATATCAACAGCATGAGAGATTGCCCTTCCTCTGGCTTTAACGGTACAATCTACACCTCTATTAAGGACCATCATAGTTGCCATCACATAATTCATAGTAGGACGGCGACCAACAAATACAGCGTTTTCATCACGTGACATATTTATTTCCTCTTTGATATTTTAATTTTTATTGTATTATCTAATTTTTTTGTTTACATGTATTTATGTATTGACGTTTTCTCGTAATTTTTTTCTTTAAATTACGAACTAACTATTCTTTAAAAATTTTAGAAATTTTTTAAATTTTATTAACTATAATTGCTAGATATTTCATGTTAATTTTTCTTTAATCTGACTCAAATAATTTTTCGAGTCCATAGTGACCATTATGGAACCTTAAACGATTCTCAAATTAATTCTTAAAATTTGTATGAACCTCTTGAACTATCAAAATCTATTGTACATTTTTCTATCTCCATACTCTTAGCAACAATTACTTTAAATAATTTGTCCTCAAAATTATTTCCCACTTCTTTTCCTTTTTTACATTAGACATAAAATGCAAAAGAAAAGTATAATTAAATCATTTACAAAAAAGTAAATCTTTATAAATGCAAGTAAATAAGTGAACTTATAAATTCTCAATTGGATTATTGAAGAATATTACGCTGTCGATGAATTAATTGAAAAAGAGTAAATTT
Organism: Promethearchaeia archaeon; assembly: GCA_036478875.1. Classification (GTDB taxonomy): domain Archaea; phylum Asgardarchaeota; class Lokiarchaeia; order Sigyniarchaeales; family SOKP01; genus Loki-b32. The sequence continues at coordinate 45,827 of JAZGEW010000155.1, forward strand.
ACAGAATTATATATTGGATGCTTATTATGTGATTCTAAATACTTTAGTAAATAAATGATGCAATGAACTATAAGAAAAATCTTAGTATAATTCCATTACAATTCCATTACAATTGATTTTGAGTCTATGTTATGGTTTAATGTCAAGCATCTTTCTGAAATCAAGAAAATTTCTCTTACAAAATATATGAAAAAGGAAAAATCATGAATATTGAGTAAATATAACCCCCTATAAAGTTCTTTTATGATAAGAAATCTTTGATATTTATTAAAGTAAGAAATCTTGTGAAGCATGTATTAATTTTTCTTTTATATAAAACCATTTTATAATATTATCAAACATAAAAATGGTGAAAAAAAATAAGTAATACTAGAAAAAATCAAAAAGATAATATTTTAAATAGATTTAAACCACTTGAGATGCCAAATGGAAAGCTGGTCTTTTTAATTACTCATAATGATACTTTAGTTTGTGAATCAGCGGAGCAGCGTTATGAGAAAAACATTAAAGACTTTGAAGAGACTTTGGGAGTCCATTCCTTCCTTCAAGAAGAAATAAGAAAAGTACTTACTTCTCTTTTAAACATTCGGATATTCCCGAAATTCTACATATTAAGAGAACTCAGACAGGTGATTTATCAAAAACTCAAGAAAAAAGGAAAAAAGAAAAAGGCAATTCGTAAGATCAGTCATGAATTATTTAATCTTCTTAATTCAAATGAATATGTTGTTGAAGCTTTTCCATCTTCTTTAAACCATAAGTCTATTAGAGAAAGGTTTATAGTTGGTCATAGATTTGCTGGACTCTTCTTATTTAAACTGCCAAATGAGTAAAAGAAACCAAGAATCTAATTCGAACAATGATAGGACCTGAACAAGAGGCTGAAAAATCATTATAAATGTATCTGTATTAAAAAGAATTTGCAAGTTAAAGGGAGTTATTTGTCATCATTTTAATGAAGACTGCATAACTTGTATGAAAAGAGAGAACTTAATAGAATCTAAAGACGATTCTCCTGAAATTTATGAGTTACTAATTTCCAACCTAGTTGAATTCAAACGATATTACAATAGAGAAATTACTAGGGTAGATATTATTATTTTAAATTGATTCTTATGAATGGAATCTAATTATTTGGGAATTCCATCAATCAAAAGTCTAATCCTTATAATACAACACACCTATAGAATCTGACTTACTAGTCTTCAATCTTTCTAGGATATTTTTAAGATTTCCTCTAATATTTTTCTTTCAATAAATTGATGGTTTTGTTTAATATAGTTAATTCCATCTGGATTTTCTTTGATATCATCACTATTAATATAATCAGTGTTCTTCTTCTCTTTAAGGATGGATTTCTGCCAATGTGGAATCCTGCTCATTGGTCGTTCATATACCCTTAAATCTTTTAAATGATCTATATTATCCGCAATTTCTAAGGCATAAAGTAGGTATGCATCTTTCGCAGCAATAATTAATTGCCGGTTTGTTTTCAAAGCAACCTCCTTAAATAATTCAAGCCGTTCTAAATTCCGACTTGAAAAATCTGGTATTTTTCCTGCCATTTTGTAAGCTCATCTGGATCGGTCGAATTTAGTAGTAATTGTTCGACAACTTCTTTTATTTCTACTAATTTATGATAATCTTGTTTTGAGATACTCGAAATATCAAGGCTTTCAAGCATTTCTTCTATAATTTTCTTTTTACGATCCATGTTAAATATAATATATTACCATACGGTGTATTATAATAAAGCATTAAATAATATCAATTAAATCATTATAAAATCGCCACCATGAAATCTTACTATGCTGTTGAAAATTCACTCATAGGCTCACTTCTCAATGCTATTCACAAGGTTGGGTAAAATCTCATCAATTCCTCTGTAAATTGAGAAAAAAACGATGTAATAAAGTGGATAGAAACCCTTATAATTTTCCTATTCCAAATTTTTTAAAGTTTCTTTTATTCTCTATTAAATTATAAAACTCACTAATTTCACCATGAAAATAAGCATTAATCCATAAGATCTCTATTTTTAATTGATTAACGGCACTATTTAGTATTCTAGTAGTTAGACTCTTAGGCAAATTTAATAATTTCTTTCCTGATTCTTTAATTTTGCTATATTGATTTATAACCTTAATTCTTTTTTTTATATTTATCTTAAATTTTTCTAATTTTATCTTTTTAGCTTTAAATAAGCAGTGATCCTTCAAATCAGTGTAGTTATCGCTCTGTTTTTCTAAATTTAATAATTTAATATAATTTTGTTTTTCTTCTTCAGAAATATTTTGAGAATTTTCTAAATCAGATAATATCTTTAATTTTATAAACCAAAAAATTTCATGAAGCATCTTTGGTTTGTGTTTTTTTGCATTTTGTGAATGATTAGGATCATCTTCTATAAATCTCATAATATTTTCTATTATTGGTAATATTGTAATGACCTTGTTGAAGTCTTCTTGAGTAAATAAATTTAATCTAGACGTCAGATTCATAAGGACTTGTCGTTCTTTTTTAAATGCGCCCTCAGTTTTAAGATTAATTTTATTAAGGGCAGTTAGAAAAACTTTCAATCTGAAATCTATAGGAGGTATTTGTTTGATGAATTCATTATAGGATAAACCAAATTTTTCGAATTGAATTTTTTCTATATCAATCATTTCAGAAGAATATTCTTTCACTTGAAGCAAATTTTCGGTTATTACTTCCATATCTTCTGGAGTTTGAATAAAAAGTTCTTCTATTCGATGTTCAGGGTTTAACATTAAAATTTTTCTTAACTTCTTCTCAGAAAATACAATTTCTCCGAATTTTTCATAAAGAGCGTCTAAATCAATTGATTCGACAATTTCGAAGATATTTCCCGCATTTTTACTTTCATGTTTTCTTACAACTCTTCCTATTTGTTGTTCGAATAATCTCATACTAAGTGTTGGTCTTAAAAGTATCAGATTTTTTAGTTCTGGGAAATCAAAGCCTTCTATAAGCATTCCAACAGTGCACAAAATGAAAGGAGGCTTTTCAGGATGTTTAAAATCTTTAATAATTTCCTTAGTCTGATTCTCACTTAAATCAGAGGAAAGATAGACTGCTTTTTTAAAAGTACCATCTTCATTCTTATTATTAAAAGCAACATCAGGATTAATTTTTTTCTCAATTTCTTCATTAAAAATTGCAGAAGATAATTTTGCATGAAAAGAAGGGATCCTTTTCTCTTTTTCCTCTATTTTTTGAACTACATCACGAACTGGAGCACAGAAAATTATAGTCTTAGAATTCGGATTGATTTTTTCGTCAAATATTTGCTTTGCAAGTTTTGTTCTTTGGATAATTTGATCAACTTTAGTTCCGTCTAAAAATAATTCAGCAGAATCTAACGCTTTTAAATCCGTTCCAAAATCAAAAATATCATCAAAATTCATCTGACTTCGGACGATATGATAGATTAATGGTGATAATTCTTTATCGATAATACATTTTGAGATATTTTTATAATAAATCAGATTCATTGAATTGTCAATTTCTTCTACCAATCTCACATTTCCTATAATTCCTTGATAAGGAGTTGCGGTCATTCCAAAAATATGACAGTTCTTATTGTTTTCTTTTATTAAATTTAAATACTCATTGCCCCTATTCTTTATAAAATTATGAACCTCATCGATTATGAATAAATCAAAGTATTTAGAAAAGAATTCTGCGAGATTTTCCTTTTTCTTACTTAGGATTGTCTGTAAAGAGGCAAAAATAACTTCTGAATTGTTACTTTGAATAAACTGAATAATCTTGTTTTCTGACCATTTATTTATCTGGAAATCAGAAGATAAACAAATGCTTTTCGGAAATAATTTAATCTCTTTTTGTTCATCCAAATAATAAGTCTGACGAAGTAATTGCTTATTTCCTGAAGTTATGAATATAATTTTATCTCCTTTTTCTAAATATTCCTTAATCAAGTGTTTAGAAAGGAAAGTCTTGCCCCACCCTGTAGGGACATTTATATAACCCATTTTATTCTCGTTTAAGTGTGAAATAACTTGATTTAAGATTTTTTTTTTCTCTTCATAAAGCTCTGGAAGTTTTAATGGAATCATTATATATTCTTCTGATTTATAATGAGATTCTAGATAAATTTCAAGCTTTTTAATTTGTTCAAATTCTAGTATTTCGATATCGATTTCTTTATAATACGCAACTTAGATATTATAATTAATCTCTTGATGATTAAATAAAAAATTAATAAAATTACGAATCTAAAAAATAGGAAAAATAAGTTGTTGCCCGAAGATTTCCGTAATGTGGCAACAACTAGTTGTTGTTTAACCTAGTTTTTATTTCTCCACTAATTAGAAGATTGTCTAAGTTCTATTTAAACATTCCGTTAAATTTCTTAATAAATTAATAATTTTTTAGGGTGAAAAGGTGACTCCTATCAGCAGGACCTCATGCAAGGTCTAAAGTTCAATAGGGGAAGGGTTTAATCATAGTGTAAGTTACACTACCAAAAGACATTGATCAGAACGATCGAATTGATAACTCTTAAAATCCAGGGCGCTGTAGGAGTCATGGTTAGATTTTTTATCTTACTTTAAATAATAAATTTTATTCATTTTAATGTTTTGGATTATATTGATCAGATTAGGTGTTAGGAAAAAACCTCATAGTTCTTCCTTTTCTTTAGCACGCTTCTTAATAGCGTCTAAATTGATTCTTAAAGAGATTACTAAATAAGATTTAAAAATCATAATCAAGTATCCATATTATAGAAAATTATTATATTAGGGTGTTGGAAAATTTCCTCATCAGATAGCACATCCAACATCATATAATTGAATATAGTGTATAAATCTTTTACGTTTTTCAGGGCAAGAATTTGTTGTAATTTTTTTTCAATTGCGATAAATAAGAATCTTCCTATCTCATTATAAATACAATTAGCTTCTTTAAATTGGAGAGAGTCTCCCCGTTGGTAGGCATTAAATATGTTTTGAAATAGAAAGCAATTTTCAGAGGTGAGAATTGAAGTTATTTCTTCATAATTCAGAAACTCCAGATAATCTCCTTGTATTAAATACCAAGATAAATTAATTTCTCCTCTCATCAATCTTTTGCCAATTTCTTCTTTAAAAACTCTTTTAGCTTGAGGGTCTCCTTCTTGCGTCAGCTTTTTTAATAGAGGAAAAGATAGAATTGAATCTAACAGATCAGTATTATAATCATATTCTGCCCAAGCTTGTAGATTAGAACAATGTGCCCAGAACTCTACTTCAGGAGATATTATTTCTATATCTTCCTCTAGAGAATGATCCAATTTATTTATTACTTCATTAATAGAGTTCATGGAAGAATATTTTTCAATATCATCAACTGATATATTAAGCAGCACATACTTACAATGTTTAAACTGTTTTCTATTTACATAAATAAATGTTTTTCCTCTTTCTAATTTTAACGAGAGAAATTCATTAACTTTAAATTCCTTCTTTACCATCCTAAGATTCTAACAATAGAGTTAAGTTTTATTAAGTATCATATATCTAATTTAATATTTAAATAAATAGAAATTAGATAATTATTAATTTATAGTTTGAAAATTACTTATTCGTCTATATTTTAATCTTTAAATGGTTACCTATCCAATTTTACGTGATTTCAATTCAAGACATCACGTGAAGTTCTTTTTAGTAATCCTAGATAATATAATTTAGAAATTCTAACTTCACAAAGAATAAAAAGTTCGAAGATCTCTAATATATTAGAAAAGTGTATTTTTATGCGAAGTGATTTTTTTTTATGGATAATTATTCAACAAAGAAACGTTTAGAGGCGAAAGATAGCTTAATTAGATTAAAAGATGAACAAATTAAAGCTCTCGAAGATGCTCTAAAAGTAAAAGATGATCAAATCGAGACTCTTGAGAAAACATTAAGAACTAAAGACGATGGAACAAAAACCTTGGAAAAAACTATTAAATTAAAAGAAGAAGAAATTAGTAAATTAAGTTCTTCAGCAATAAACCCAAGTATTATTAAAGAAAAAGATGAAGCGATTAGTCAACTTCAGAAAGAACTTGAAATATTAAATGAAGAATTAACTAAAGCAGATGAAGATTTAGAAAGCCTAGAATTAGAAAATGAGAAACTGAGAAAAGTTGAAACTAGTTCTACGGATGTAAAAATTATTGATTTTACAAAAATGCAAGTACCAAAATCTGAAATTCTCAAGAAAATGAGGGATATATTAGAAAATGCTATCTCTAATGTTACAATTGTTGTCCCTTCTATTGAAGATTTACAAGAGCTTTACTTATATGAACTTAGATCATCTGTTAGTATGAACATTGCTTGTTCAATTAATCCTGGAGTCGAGGAACATTCTGAACTGTTAGATGAGTTTGAAAGTTTAGATAATATTTCCCTTAGAAATTATGTAAGAAGAGATAGATTTGTGTTAACTAGAGATGGAGAAGAGCTATTGTTGGCAGTTATAGGTAATACTGAAGACAATAATTTAGTAGTTCATACAAAAGATCCAAAACATATCCGTCTCTTAAATTCTCTAGCTACGGAAAGTTGGATCCAGAGTAGAAAAATTTAAAAAATTCGGGATCTAGAAAATAGGGCACTTTTCTTTCTCACATTTATCACCTATTTTTTCATTCATTTTAAATCCTCCAAGAATACTCACTTATATATCTATAAATTCTAATTTTCTCTTATTAAAATGAGCAATTTGGTTATAGCCTATCTTTTTCAGCATAGAAATTGTTGATTGGAATTCCCATGCTATTTCATTTGGATTGTGGCAATCAGAACCCAATAATAAATTAATATCCAAAGAGTACATCTCTTTTATAATTTCTTCACTAGGATATTGTTCCTTACAATCCTTTCTTAACCCACCCGTGTTAATTTCCATTACTTTCTCCTTTTTTTTTATAAGTTCTAACGATTTCAATGCCTCATTATGTATCATTTCTTTATTATTGGGAATATTATTAAATTTTTTAGGTAAATCGAAATGCGCAACAATATCAAAATCAAAATCGTTTGTATTCAACATTTTTTGTACTGCTTTGTAATAATACTTATAGACTTGATCTGGCCCATAATATTGATAATCTTCCATAAATCTGGAATCATCGAAACCCCAAGCACCTCTTCCGTCAAAAAAATTTAAGATATGTATTGATCCTAGAATGAAATCTAATCTATTTTTTATAGGATCTAGATGATTATTCAGTGAAGACTCTTGATTTTTAAAATAATCAATTTCAAAACCTATTCGAACTATAATATCCTCTTGATACTTTTCTCTAAGCATTTCTGTAGTGGATAAGTAATTTTCGATTTCTGACAGAGTTATCGCATATTCTTTGAATGGGATCCTTTCAATATTTTTCAAAAACTCAAAGGGAAAATGATCACTAATTCCTATTGTTTTAAGCTTAATCTCAATACCTTTTTTAATGTACTCTTCAATTGAGCCAACAGCATGATGGCATAGTTGATTATGCGTGTGCCAGTCCTCAAGTATCATTTATTTTCCGACCAAGATTTTTTATACAATTGCTTAATTTTTACAATTAAATAAAAAAGATAAAATTAATGATTACGTACTAAACAAATTTCACGATGGAATTTAAAAATAAACAGTTTGATGGATCATATGAAGTTAGTTCATTAGAAATTAATAACGATGGTCAATTATTAAGGGGCTTATTATATTTTCCCTCTGAAAAATTCAAAAAACCTTATCCAGTTATTATTTACTTTCATGGATTCCCACAATTATTTTCATTGAAGGAAATCGTAAAGAATTATAAAATTCTTTTAGATTTAGGTTATGCACTAATAGTTTTTAATTTTAGAGGATATAGGTATAGTGAAGGAAATGTTTCACTACAGTCCCAAATTTCAGACGGTTTTAAAATTATTGAATTTGTAGAATTACTAACTAAAGAGGATATTTTTAAAAAAAATAATATAAACATCATTGCTCACGACTTAGGTGCATATATCGCGTTAATTCTTTGTTCTCAAATAAAAACAATTAATAAATTGAACCTTATTAGTCCAATTTTAGATTTAAAGAAACATATCTATAGTAAAGATTTCCCAAAAATTTTAAGCTATATAAACAGATTTCTTCCTGGAAATATCAAAGGCATTGAAAATATTGAAGATTTTATTAAGTTTACTAAATTGGAGCTAAATAAGGAAGAATTTCAAATCGAGAAATTTATAAAAAATTTAAAAAATATAAAAATGAAGGTAGTTATCGGAGAAAATGATAAGATAACTCCTCTTTTTGAAGTTAAAACAATTTTAAATCATACTAATATAAGATATGAATTATCTTTAATTGAAAACATGGATCATAATTATGTTGATGATGAGGAATTTGAAAAATTGAATAAAGAAATAATCAATTATTTTAAATATACGTAATTTCTTAGAAGGTGTTTTAATTTGGCAACATATCACATGAGAAGGAATGAGAAAGAAATTTCAAATAAGGATGAATTAATAGGAATCCTAAAAAATGGAAAATATACTATTATATCCCTATGTAAAGATAATGAACCTTACATTATCACACTAAGTTATGGATATGATGAATCTAGGCATGCTTTATATTTCCATTGTGCAAAAGAAGGGCAAAAAATAGATTTTATAAAAGCTAATCCATTTATTTGTGGAACTGTTATAGAAGATAATGGTTATGAGGAGGGTTGTGGCCAAGCATTTCGTTCAGTAGTATTTAGAGGAAGAATGGAAATTGTTGAAACATTAGAGGAAAAGAAGAAAGGGTTAGAAATTTTAATAAATCACTTGGAAATAGACCCTAATCCTACTAAAATTAAATTCTTAAAGAAAGAAAATACTTATGAAACCTTAGGAATGTTGAGATTAGATATTACTGATATTTCTGGTAAAGAGGAAAAAGCAGAATCTTAACACAAAATTATAAAATCTTCTATATAAAACGAATAAATTAATGTTTCAAGAGCTTGAGAAGATTGATACATTAATTACTAAAGCATTTATTCTCAAATTGAAGAAAAAATTGATACTTTTCTAGAATTATCAAATACCTTCAACATATTTTTTAATTTATAGCTTTTCTTTACAAATCTTATGAAGGGAAGTTAAAATATAATGGATATCATTACTTTGATATATATTATAATACTAATCAAGTCGGGTGTTCCTCAAGTAAGAAATCAGTATTATACACACATTCAGCGCAGTTATTATGGAGCTCACATACTTTTTATTTTACGCTTTCCGCTAATTTGCTCCGAAAAATCTTACAGTGTTCCTTTAGAGTAACATTTTATATATATTTTTTAATCAGAAAAAATATGATTACATATGATAGGTTTTGTTATATCTCTTATTCTCGCCATATCTTCCTTGTTGTTGGGAATACCTTTGATATTCAGAAAAGTTAAACCTAATCATTTTTATGGTTTTCGTGTGTCAAAATTCATTTTTAAAAGTGATGATATATGGTATGAAGTAAATGCTAAAGGAGGGATGCATTTAATCATTATTGGAGGTGTTTTAATAGTTATAGCTTCATTAGCATTAGTATATATTAATGATAATATCTTGCAAGGCATTTTTTTATTCATCACTTTACTTATCGCGGCATTGGGACTTATTTTATCTTTAATCATAACATATAATCTAGCACATAGACTAGCAAAGGAAAAAGGATTAAAATAAATATTTTCACTGCAATTTAAAAGCAGAAAAAGTTCGATTACGGATATTATGAAATATGAATGTAAAAAAGGCTGATCCTTATCATATTTAATTTTAATAAAGAATTAACGAACATTTATTAAAAACTAAAATTTAATTAGTTAATTCCTCCAAATATTCTTTTTCTTTTAAAAAAAGAGTATGATCCTAAAAAGTTAGTATTTACTTTTATTTTTTATGTATTTCACGACATTATTTGTGATTTCTCCCGCTTTATCTTCATATCTCGTAAATGTCCTCATAAATTGAACTGATTAT
>JAZGEW010000156.1:0-4230 GCA_036478875.1 Promethearchaeia archaeon
CCAACGCAATATCCATATTCTCCTCTAACATCGGTACTAGTGTAGTACTTCAATAATTTTCCGCTGTTACAATTTAAATTCTTGCAAATTAACATTAATGTCGTTATGGTTTGTGCTCCACATACAGTTGTTTGTGAAGCGGCCGATAGAGTCTTTTTTGAATCGAAATCTACAAAGGCATTAATAACTTCACGATCTATTTTTTTAAACTGATCTAGCTGTTCTTTATTTGACACATTTTTATGGGACATATCTGATGAAGCTACTACGACAACATCTTTATTCAGAGCTTTAATTGATGTGGCTATATCATTTGCTAATACTTCAAATACAGAATATTCCTTTCTACCGCTAATTTTTACAGTTACTATTTTTACATCTTTATCTTTTGCGCAATATTTAATGAAAGGTAATTGTATCTCAATATTATGTTCTCGTTCCATAAATCCGGTAAAAGCAGAAGAATCATCAACTACAATATCGCTAGTTTCAATTATCTTCTGAGATAGTTCAATATCAATCTCCAAGCTTCCTAATGGAGTTTCCCATGCCCCATCTCCTAAAAGAGCGACTCCTCCATACCCGACATGATCGGTTCCTAATACAATAACTGTATCTGGGATTTTCTCTTTAAAAAGGTTTAAATAGGTGAAGGCTGCACATATTCCCGAAAAAGAATATCCCGCGTGAGGAGATATTGCCCCTATTATTGTTCTCTTTTCCATGTTTAGCGATTCAGGCAATTTACCAGGACCGAATTTGCTATCTTTAAAAGAAGACTCTAGATCTTTTATTAAAGCTTCTTTTTTACCAGGATACCAACTTCCCGCGTGTGACGCTTTTCTTATTACCATATTTATCACCTTCCTATAGATAACATTTATTGAGAAATATATATACTTTCATCTGTTGTTTACTTAATTGAAAGAATTATTAAATTATTTTTAATACATCTTATTAGATGACTGAAGAAAAAGAAACTCCTATTTCACTGGAGGATATAGACGAAAAAGACATCCCAGAAAAGATTCCAGCTAAATTTATCAACAATCGCGTAATTGTTTTTAATCCTCTCTATGCTTCGTATTTGTACGTAAAACAAAAGTTTTTTGGGGCTCCTCTTGGGATTAGTAAGCCTCGGTTAGAGTACTTTTCTAAACCATCGGAATTATCTCTAATTGAAGCGCTATATTTATTAAAAAACGATAAAATTACTATTTACGACCCTAAACTAGATAAATTCTACTCACACGACGAGTTTAATGAAATTTGTAAAAAAATCCACCATAAGTTTGGAGAAAAATTTATAATTTATCAAGATTTAAGGAAAAAAGGGTATATACCTCGTCCCGGTTTAAAGTTTGGCGCTGATTTCGTAGTGTACAAAAAAGGACCGGGATTAGAGCACTCACCATTTATAGCTCATGTTTTACCTCATGACGCAAAAATAACCGCTATCGATATGGTTAGAGCTGGACGTTTGGCTACGTCAGTAAGAAAGAAGTTTGTTATCGCCAATCCTTTAACTATGAGTTACTACTTCTTTGAATGGTTCAAACCTTAGATAGCTTTTTTTTTTGACAAAAAAGTAAAGTTTATTCGGAAAACTTATTCTGTAACGAATAACTGATCAACATATGGCTGTCGATCTTACCTTAGCCTTGATTCTTGGAATAATTTTTGGGGCTGTATTTTTCATTGTAGAGATATATAATGAAAATAAAACTAAAGAGATAAATACATCATTCATTGCTGGTATAACAGTTACATATTTCTTTATCATATTATTATATGAAATAAACGAAGGTTTAGAAGCACTTCCAAATGGATTGTATAAATTTATAGGTATTCTAATTGGGTTTTCTACTATTCATCTTATAGAAAAAGTTATTTTACTAAGAGTAGAGCAAAAATCTCAGTTAAAATTGAAGGAGATATTTAAAGAAGAGGCTGAAGTATTAGAAAGAGAAAAGAAAGTTGAGAAATCTTTAATAAAAAAATTAGTAGAGAACAATAAAGATAATCTTACGGTTGAGAATTTAGTCGAAAAATTATATGCAATAGAAGAAATAAGTAAAATACAAAAAATATGGTTAAAAGAAGACCAGAGATTAAAGGAGAAACTAATGAAAGCCGATCTTGAAAAACTCTCCTATTTAAATATTCTCTCCGCAACAAAAGAGATAAGTAAAGTACAAAAATTATGTGCAGAAGAAGAAAGGATGCTTGAGAATTCTTTACTGAACGATATATTGGAAACTAGCCAAGAAAATCCAGCTTATAATCTTTTAACCAAAAAATTGCAGACGATTGCGGAAATGCGCCAAAAAGATATAGAATTTGGTGAAAAAGCGGAGAACTTAATAACAGATCTAATAACAAGTTTAATGGCAGATAAACGAGATAAAATTTCAAAAAAAGAATTTGGTGAAAAACTGAATATATTAGATAACATACATCAAATACTAGATGCAGGTTTAACGGCTGAAAAAAAAATCGGTAAAATAGAAATTGAAGATACACGTCTTCAACATACAGAAAAAAGAGCAACAAAAAATTTATATGCCCTAGAAGTGTTACGAAAAATTCAAGAAACATGTATAGAAAAAGAAAAAAAACTTCAGAGTGAATTAATGGAAATTGGACATAACAGACTTTCACTTCTAAACAAAATTTCAACATTAAAAGAGATTAGTAAAATTAGATTCAAATGCGTCCAAGAAGAAAAGGATCTTGAGAAAAAACTAATCAAAAAAGACCAAGACATTTTTTCAAAGAAGCATTTAACTGAAAAATTAAGTTCGCTAAAGGAGATAAGTAATTCCAAAGAAGAAACATTATTAAAAGAGAGAATTCTTATGAATTCATTGATTCGTAAACTAATGATAAATGATGAACGCGACAAACTTTCTTTAAAAGAATTAACTGAAAAAGTATCTGAGTTAGGAGAGCTACATAAAGTCCAAGAAGATCGTGTTGAACAGGAAAAGAGCATTGAGAAATCTATAATTTTTAATATATCAAGAGATGAAAGTGAAAGATTATCATTACAAGAATTAGCGTTGGAATTAGATACATTTTGTCAGCGCGAAGAAGAACTTGAAATACAAGATTATGATTTAAAAGTTAAAATCCAAAACCGTATAAACGAGCATTTAGACAATCTTCACGGCTACGTTAATTTAGTTTATCATTTAATAGTTGGAATCATACTTTTCGAACTACTGACATATGATCTTGCTGCGGCTATTTTATTTTTTGTTTTTGCTTTATTCAAAGCGTTAACATCAAAAACATCAAATGATATTCAACTATTTCCCGGTATAGAAGTAAATGAAGAAATTAATATCCCACTTTATCAAAAAATCATAGCATCATCAGCTGGTTTATTAGGAGTATTTATTGGCTTATTATTAAACGTTATATTTCATCTTCCTATGGAAATAATATTTTTTTTGTTTTCATGCATTTCAGGAGTCATCCTTTATACAATCATAAGGGAAGTGTTACCCGAAAACGAAAGCGGACGACCCCTCTATTTTTTATTAGGCATTATAATATTCTTAATAATAACTATTACACTCCAATCAATTTTTTCCTAATTTACTACTCCTCACCCTTAGAGGAGGAAAAAAAAAAGAAATAAACTATATTTCCTGCTTATAAGGCTTCTTATTAAATCCTTTCATGAATAGAAGTAGTTGAATCCTCTAAAATTTTAATGCTTTTTAGGATCTATAATGTAAAATTGTCTTTAATATTAGAAAATCAAAAATTAGTGTAAAAAAATCTTCTACTGATATAATAATTCTTTATATTAGATAGTTTAAGGATAGTCATATCCAAAGCATTATTGATCAAAAAAATTTACTTTCTTTAAAAAGAAATTTCAATTTAAATCTTTTTTCTTTTTATTAATACATATTCATTAATACTTATTCATAATTATATTAATTAATCAGTGAATGTGATCTACTCGTATGGGTTATAAGAAATTAGATAATGTAGATAAACAAATCTTAACAGAGATGTTTAAAGATGGAACTCAAAATCCTTATCAATTATCTACTAAAATTAAAAAAAATAATGGTAAATTTATGAGCCATGTTGCCATAGGAAGAAGAATAAAGAAACTTCAGGAAGCAAATATACTTAAAATTCAAGGAAACATAAATTTTAGCGCCTTAAAATTTAAGGTTGCGCTCTTCTTCGCTGGATTTAAGGATTATA
>JAZGEW010000157.1:0-32876 GCA_036478875.1 Promethearchaeia archaeon
CTTTACTTAACTAAAATCTAGATTACATGTAATCAGCATGTAATCTACCATCATGAAAACATAAAATTTTTATCCACATTTACTACTTCCACAAGATCTACATCTCATACATCCTTCTTCAAATATAATATCTGTAGATTGACAAGAATTACAAGCAGCTCTTTTAGCTAATCTCTCATCAGATATATATTTCTTAAGTGTACGAGCTACAGCCTTACTGAAACTAGTAATGTCTCCTTGTGTCTTATTTAATTGTTCTACAACAAATTGTATATCCACACCATGTCTTAAAGAAGTAGAAACAAGTCTTGTAATAGTTTCTTCTTCATCATTCATGTATTCTGGAATACTTCCCCATTCTTGACCATTTTTAAATTCATACTTACCTCTTGATTTTTTAATAAGTGCTCCATCGCCTTTAGGTATTTTATAATCATCTTTAACAGGATTGAATGCAAATACTTCATAAGGTTTTTCATCAAAAAGACCAACTACTACTATATATAATTTCCCTTTTATAGTAGCATGATGAACTTCACATGGTAAATCTTTAGGTCTTTTAGGTGCATCATGAGTTTCAAATGATTCTTCATCATCTGTATTAGTAACAAGAACACCATCTCTGGAACCATCTCTATATACTGTAATTCCTTTAAGACCTTTCTTCCAGGATTCCATATATATTTTTGATACTTCTTCAGTAGATACATCTCTTGGGAGATTAATTGTAGAACTAATAGAATGAGTAGTATATTTCTGTACAATTGCTTGTAATTCTACTCTTTTAATCCAATTTATATCAGGAGCACAACTGTTATACCATGGAGATTTTTTTACTATTTTTTCAAATTCTTCATTAGTATTATAAGTAAGTTCTTTTTGATGCATCCAATTAATTAATTTAGGATGCATTACTGGAAATTCTTGCCAATTATCTCCTTGTTTATCTGTAAAATCTACTCTTACATCTTTATCATCAGGATTAACTTTCTTCCTTCTTATATAATGAGTAGTGAAAAGAGGTTCTATACCTGAAGTTGTCTGAGCAAGAAGACTGAGGCTACCAGTAGGAGCAACAGTAGAAATACTAATATTTCTCCTACCATATTTCTTATTCCTTTTATAAATATCAGGAAATTCTTCTTTGAGCATTTGTATAAATTCTGATTTTTCATCTATTTCAGGATTAAATTCTTTAAAAGGACCTCTTTCAATAGCCATATCAATAGAAGAATTCCATTCTCCTTTAAGCTTAGTCCTCATTATATTATCTAATATAACTAAAGCATCATCAGAATCATAAGCAACACCAAGAGCAGCAAAGGTATCACCAAGACCAGTGAAGCCAAGACCAGTTCTTCTGCCATTTTTACCAGATTCATAAAGTTTTTTCCATGTTTCAATTTCATTTTGTTTAATATAGTCAGGTTCAGGATCATTGTTTACTTTGTTTAATATTCTTTCTATGGCCTCAAGTTCTAAATCTACTAAATCATCCATTAACCTTTGTGCCTCATAACATACCTTATAAAACCTATCATAATCAAAACTAGCATTATTGGTAAAAGGGTTATTAACAGAACCAAAGAGATTAATTGCAATAAGCCTGCAACTATCATTGCCCATAGCAATTTCAGAGCAGGGGTTAGTACTGATATTTTCATATTCTGGATATATAGAGGAAGTTGAATAAGTATGTTGCTTATCCCAAAAGATAAGTCCTGGTTCTGCAGTATTATGAGCACATGAAATTATTGTATCCCATAACTCTTTTGCTTCAATACTTGCATATACTTTTCCTTCAAATTTTAAATCATAATTTTCATTATTATCTACAGCTTGCATAAATTCATCTGTAAGTAATACAGAAATATTAGCACCTGTAACTTTACTTAAATCTTGTTTAATAGTTACAAATTCTCTAATATCTGGATGATCAATTCTTATAGTAATCATTAATGCACCTCTTCTGCCTGCTTGAGCAACTTCTCTTGTTGTATTGCTAAATCTTTCCATAAAAGATACAGCACCAGTGCTAGTTCCTGCAGAATTTGAAACAGGATTATTACATGGTCTTAAAGTGCTTATATCAAGACCTACACCACATCTTCTTTTCATTAAATGTGTAAGTTGTTCATCAGCATATGCAATACCACCATAACTATCATAAAGTTTAGGTAATACTATACAATTTGAAAGAGAACCTATTATAAATGGATTACCAAGAACAGACATTACTGAACCTTGCGGAATAATATCTTTAAATTCTACAAATCTATTATAAATATCTACATTGGATAATGCATTTTCTCCACCATATTTTTTTTCTATTTTAGCAAATTCTTTAGACATTCTAAAATGCATATCTGAAGGATCTAATTCAAGGTAATTACCTTTTTTATCTTTCATTGCATATTTAGAAATCCATACAGATGTTGCTAATTCATCATTTTGAAAATAGTTCAAACATTCTTTTTCTAATTCATTATAGTTATACATATATATTTATTTAACAATTGAAAAGGCAAAAGAGAAGGGGCATAAGCCCCTAATCTTCAGCCGAACCTAAATAAGTTTATGAAATTAATTCTCCACTTATTTTCTTTTTCATTTTTAATTCATTCTCTAATTCCTCAATTGATTTCTTCTTGTTTTCTTCATATTCTTTAAGACATTTTTCTATTTCTTTTTCGTCATATTTAGAATAATCAGATTCAAGATATATATTATCATTTTCTCCATTAGAGATAGAAATTGGATAATATTCACAACATCTCATTTTAGTATTATTGTAATCTGTAGGAACTGCTACAACATTACGTGGACTAACAAGAACTTCAAGGATTACTGAATCACTTGCACCAAAAGAATGAACATAAGCCATTGAACCTACATGTAAACCTTTGGAACAAGTTATTTCAGGATTAGAATCACATTCTTCTCTTGGCATATTTACAGGAACACCTACTTCTATAACCATTCCATGAGAGCCTGAATGAAAAGGTTGAAATTTCATAGTTTGATTATATACAGTTTTTATTTGTTTTCCTGTATCTTCATCATATTCAACTTCAAGTATTTCTTCACCAGTTTTCTTATCATACTTTTTCTTAACTTTTACAGATTTATAAGCAAGAAAATACCCTTTATCTGTAATTGGATGTCCATTGTTTTCAAGAAATCCAAATAATTGTTGTCTTACTCTTTTATCTGGATTAAGTAACAAATGCTTCCAAAAATTAACAAGGGCATCAAGAGATATATCATCTTCAATATATTGAAGAATTTTAGACGCCATAAATTCAGGTAAAGGATCAGTTGTACCAGAAAGATACATTTTATTTTTACCATCAAATTCAAATCTACCATCAGATTTACATTCAATTTTTTTAGCGGGTGATAAAAGGTCTACTAATTCTTCTTTTATCTGTTTCCTTCTCTCTATATCCTTGCTTTCATTATATTCTCTACACAAAGAAATTATAATATCACAAGATTCCATTTTTCTTGATACAGTTTTATGAACTCCATCAATTAATACTGTAACATTTTCCTTTGTTATTTTTGCTGTTAAATAACTATTTTCCATAATTAACACTACTTTTATCTACTTTTTTATTTAATATTTCTAAATTTCTCTTAATAAATGTAATTGTTGATTTTCTTCTAACTTCACTATTTAAATCATGAACATGTGTAAATAATAAATCTAATCCATCACAATAATTCAAACAATCATTAAAAATCATAACTTTATCAGTTACTAAATGATCTTTAAAAGCATAACATAAATTATCTAATGATTTTCTTTCTGTAAGTTTAAGACTATTACGAAGTAAATAAGAATAATGTTTTTTTAAATATTCATTTAAAACATTATATTTATCATAATATTCCTTGCAAATATACTTAAAAGAACCTAAACAATCAATATTACTAAATTTTGAAAATATATGATGTGCAGTAAGAAAATTAATTAATTTATCATTTTCATTAGCAAATAAGTCTTTTACATAAGTTAAATGATTAAAATCAGAAGCTGCATTTTTAGCAATTTTTATTACTTTATAATTTTTTATATTTTTAATAGTTGCATTATTATAAAGCATTAATTTATATATTTTAAGCAAATGCTCATCATCTGAAAATCCATAAACAATATTATTTCCATAAGAAACATAATCTTTTAATTTTGTTTCTTTATTAGCAAATTTTACCTGAATATAATAATCATCAATTACATAAGATTCTCTAAAAAATACTAATTTATTAAGAGCTCTTCTTTCTTGATTTGTCAATAAATCAAGAGAATCAGGTGAAACTTCTTTTTCTTTTATGTCATTATAATCTTTCAATAAAGAAGATTGTAAAACCCAATTTTTTATTTTTATAGCACGTAACTTATTTTCTAAACTTATGTTATTATCTGAACAATATGAATCAAAATTATCTCTTATTTTAAAAACAATAAAATCCCCTTCTTCTGCTTTTGAATAATTCTTTTTATAAGAAAATCTATCTTTACACAAATAAACATTATCATCTTTAATCCTAGCTAAGGTCTGAATTGAATTAATAGAAAGAGAGCTTACTCTTTTATTAGTAGCAGATCTATGATCACTAACAAGTTTAATAAGTTTAATATCAAAACATGATAAAAAACCATTATTACCTAGAATACTATGCATACTAGAAACATGAGAATCTTTATCATTATTAAATATTAAATCTTTATATGATATTCCTGATACAACTCCTTTTATAGATAATAAATTTCTTACAAAATTTGTATTTTGATAAAAATAACTACTATAATTATTATCTACTTTGATTAAAGAAGTTAACCATTTTAAATAATCTTTTTCAGAATTAAATTCCTCTATAGACTCTTCTTTAAACTTTTCAATCAATTTTAAAATTGCATCTTTTATTATACTTATAGTATTTTTAGTATATCTAATAGCCTCTCTTGAAGGAACTAAATCAAGTTCACCAATTTTAAATTTAAAACATAAATGCTTACGTAATGAGTTATCATGTTGATATCTTAAGCTGTATCCTTTCCTATACTTTAAGTTTAAGGAAGGAGTTAATATATTCCAATCAATGGGATACATGACATTTCCAACAAGAATACATGAATCTATTTCTTGATTAGAAATAACATTGTAAGAATCTGCTTCTTTTAAAATATCAGGTTTATAAATTTTTCCTAAATTTTCTTCAACTCCATTATAAATTACATTGTCAAAAAATAAAAGTTGTCTATTAATAGCATCAAGAAATTTAGAATGATCATTTTTATCTTTAAAAGGAATAATTACTTCAGTACCATTAAGATTTAAAGTATCTTTCTCATATATTTTATCAGCATAAGGTATATCATTATTACCTCTATAAATCATATATAAATATTCTTTACCATTATGCCTTGTATTTACATAAAAAGTTTCAGTATATGAAAGAGGTGATTTAGCACCTAATCCAAATCCTCCAATTTCATAATTATTTTGACTTTTAGTACTTTCCCCAAAAGAAATATATACTTCTTTAAGTCTTTCATAAGACATTCCTACACCCCAATCTTTAAATACCATAGCACTTTCTATACCAATAATCTTATTAGATGCAATATATTCAATTTCTACAGTATTTCTATCAGACCAATATTTAGGATTATCTTCTTCTTCCAAAGAAATTTTATTACTAAGTTTTAAGTCTCTTTCTTTATGTGCATCTAAAGAGTTAGATGCAATTTCTCTAACAGTAGAACCAATAGGATCAGAATATAAATCAATTAAATATGAGACAATTTTTTGTGAATTTTTCTCATTTATTTTAAATTGAATACTTTCTTGAACTCCTATTACTTCTTCTACATTTTCCTTCTTTCCTATTTTCATAAATATTATTTTACATCTGTACTACCAAAACCACCTTCACCTCTTTCAGTTTCTTCTAAACTTTCTACTTGTTTAAATTCTACTTTAGGATAAGGTATAATCATAAGTTGTCCTATTTTATCACCTGAATCATAAATAGAAGATGACATTACTTTAGTAATTTTATCATCATTAAATTTAAATCTAAATTTAATTTCTCCTCTATAATCAGAATCTATTACTCCAACAGAATTAGCAAGAGTTAATGCTTTTTTAGATATTGAAGAACGTGGAAATAATAAACCTACATATCCTTTTGGTATTTCTAAATAAACTCCTGTACCATATTCAATATAATTTTCATTTGTATTTATGGTTGTTGCAACCATATCCATACCTGCAGCGTCTTTACTACTATAAGCAGGTAAAGATGCACCCTTATCTAATTTTATTTTTATCTCCATTTTAATTAATTTATTCCAAAATGACTATTTCTTATTATTCTTTTTTCATTAAGATCTTTCTCTATAAACTTAAGTCTTGACAATAAAGTCTCTTTTTCCATATTTAAAGCATCTATTTGGTCTATTATATCTGTTGGAATATTCATTCTAATTTTTAATCTTTTATATGTATTATATAAGACTTTATCAGTAATAAAAACATTTTTAATTTCTTTTATATTTCTACTAACTACTGTTCTATTAATAGCATTGTTAAGAAAATTAGAAATCTTTTCACTTGTCATTTCATAATTATAAGAGTTATTAGTTATATGATATTTATCATCTATTATTTTACAAAAAAGCATTCTGGAATTAACATATCCTCTTTTTCTACATTTAATAGATGGATCATAATCAGTAAGTTCTATTATATGATCTTTTAATTCTTTAAGAAATTTTTCATGCTTATTCATGTTAATCATTATTAATAAAGTTTCTAACTAATTTTCCAAATTTTTCATCATTGTGGATTTCTCCTGCTAATTTTTCAATTTCTATATATTTATTAATAATAATATTATGATATATAGAATTTATAATTGCTCTATCAGATGAAGATATATCTTCACTCATCTCTTCCCCTTCTTTAGTTATATTCATTATCTTAATACATTTTCACTTATTTTCATGTCTTCAGTATATGTTTCTTCAAAAATATTTGGCTTATCTTCAAGTTCAATATCTTTTGGAATACTTACACCTAAATCTTCTTCCATTTTTATACGTCTTTTGTCTCCTCTATTAAGAATTTGATAAGTATCACCATCAGTATCAAAATTGAAAAAATTCATAATTTGATACTTATATTCATTTGAAAATTCAGAATATTTACCCTTTAGAAAAAGTCTATATTCATCAATATAGTTATCAGGTATCTCAAATAAATATATAGTATGATGTTTATCAGGTTCATAATGACCTCTATATTGTTCATGATTTTGTAATTTTTCTTCAAAATCTAAATATTCTTTAGTTGCTCTAAATCTATAAAGAAGGTATAAACAATTAACATCTGTTTTTCTAGTAACATCTTCTACATCTATATAAGCATTTATAAAATAAGTTTCATTAAATGAACTCATTTTTTCTCCTAAAATTGGCAATAAAAATCTTGTAGTTTTATTTCTTTTATCTACTACAAGAGAATATATAAATTTACCAACAGAATTATATAATTCTCTAACTATTCTTTTTATTTTATATACTCCATATTTAGTTGGTATTTCTTGATTAATTTTATATACTATATCATCACCAAGATTAATAGAAATTATGTCCCTTCCTTCTTTCTTCTCTTTAACCATATTACTTACTCCAGATATTCTCAATACTCTTCCACTAACAATATCTAAAATTTTAGTAGGTTCTTTTCTTATAATTTCTTTTCCTATCATTTAATTAACAGTTAATAAAGTTTCTCCATTATTAAGGTATGTGTCCATTTTATAATCCCATTTGTCATTTTTTAAATGCCATTTGTATTCAGTTATAAGTTGATCAAAACCTTTATAAAAATTTCCATTTCTAATTCTACCATTAATACCCATTGCTAATAATTCATCTGAACATTTAAACATTTCAGGTGTACCAGGATATTTAGTAGATTCTACAATAAATTTAAAAGGTAGTATGGTATATTTTTCATTTAAATATGTATTTGCAAATGAATATCCTACAGCATAAGTATAAAAAGCTGCTTGAATATCATATCTATATTTAAATACAGAATTAGGAAAATAACTAACACTATCTCCAGTAGTTTTTAAATCTAAAGGTTGTATTGTCTTATCATCATGATTTATTTCAATAAAATCTAATAAAGATTTACATTTTACATCATTATATTCCCAATAAATTGGATATTGCTTATATATCTCAATATTCCCATTTGGTATTTGAAAATAATCTTTAGTATAATCATTTGTAACAAGACTTTCACAAACTAAATCTATTGTATTTTTTTCTTCAAGAGACATTATGTGTTTCCCTTCTGCTTTTTTAACACAATTAAAATAATTTATACCCGATGTATTAAAATTTTCTTTAAACTTTTCTATATTATCTCTAAGTTTACCACCATTCCATGCTTTAGTAGTATTATATGCTTCTTCTGCTGTATCTCCAAGTAAAAGTCTATTAATATAATATCCAAGTTGTCCAGTAGGTTTTTCTACATCTATAATAGCAAATTGTTCATCATATAATTCAGGTGTAGTAAGTTTACAATCAACAGCACTACCTAATAAAAAAGCACCAGATAATGGTCTTTCTTCAGTTTCTTCATCTCTACCTTTAAAATATTTAGGATGTAAATTTAAATCCTTAAGTTTTGATTGAGATATTCCTTCATGTTCATAATATTTTTTTATATCATTATTCATAATTAGTCCTCCTTTTTTTTACTTATATCCCTAATTGTTTTAGTAATCTTTTTAGTTCTGATTTGTTTTTAATTGTACCTACAAAAACTGTGTAATCTTCTTTTCTTTCTTCATTTCTTAGGGTAACTATAACCCAATTATTTATAGTATTATGAATAATACTATGCTTTCTTGTTTTGTTATCATAGAATAACTCAATGTTGTCTCTGTCAGGTTGATATTTCCAGCCTAAAGATTCAATATCTTCTCTGTCTAGGTATTTGACTCTTACGTACTTTCCTTTATCAAGATTTATCTCAGGAATAACTTGCCCTTCATTACATATTAATACAATCCACTTAATCCCTTCTTCAGAGTCATTAATAGCAACTTCATACTCAAACCCTACATGAAACTCTTCTATTTCTGGTGTGTAGTATTTACTCATTTTTGTTTTGTTTTACAATTTCAATTAGTTTTCTAAGGCAAGCTAGTTCTGCTTCTTCGCAGGTTCCAACTTTAGGATCTTTGTTAAATTCTTCCATTGTTCTTTGTTTGGCATATTCTACACCAGATAAAGTCATATCATATACATGATAATCAAACTTTTTAACATTTGGTCTAAATCCGATAAATCCTCTTAAATTATACTTCTCCCTAAACCATCTAAACGCCTGTTGGTATAGTGGTGCTGCACAATTCCAAGTATCTTCTTTACTATTAGTATAGTATTTTTTAATACTCATAACTGTAAGTCCAAATACACCTTTTTCATCATAACATGCAAGACACTTCTCATTAAATCCTAACTTCTTTAAAGCTAATGCTATATCGTGTGTTACAAATTCATTTTTCATAATTAGTCCTCCTTTTAATTAGTTTTTAAATACTCATCAATAGCATTTATAAATTCTTCATAATCTTCATAATCATCCTCCCAATTATAACCCATATCTGTCATAATTGTTTCAACATCAGATGTTGTCAGTTGCTTTTTTAATTCATTGAAGCTACTCATTTTTGTTTTCATAGTTAGTGCCATATCATATGGTATAAATTTATTTTTCATCTTTGTTTTGGTTTTAAATAAATAATTTTATTATATCAACTACTACTGTAATAAACCATAGTATTGCTTGAGCTATAAATAACCAAGCCCACACACCATATAGCTTTACTTTGTTTCTACTTATGTAAATTTTATTTTTCATCTTCTTTTGGTTTAATCTACTATACTCCCTTGATAAAACTCTCCCATTGTTTGAGTACGTCTTATCTTAGTCTTAGTACAATACATAGTTCTACCATATTTACCTGTACCAACTTGCACCCAATTATACTTTTTAGTATCATCTATATCAGGTATGTCTTCATACTTAGTTAGTGGTATCTTTTTGATTTCATCCGTTAATGGATGTTTTACTTGTTGTTTAAAATTATGTACACTCATCTTCTTTTGGTTTATAGACTATGTAAACTATTGGTATGCTTATTAACAAACCTGTTATTATTCCACCAATAAATAATACTACTCTAATTGTAAATTCTATTTCAGTCATCTTTGTTTTGGTTTAGTGCTTTAATCATAGTTGGTATTCTATCCTTATATCTCTGTGGGCAAGTATCCCAATACATTAAGTCTTTTAATAATTCAACTATCTCTTTTTTAATTTCTTCACTAGTCTTTTTTGATTTAGGTTCATTTCCGACACTATTCAAAAATTTATCAAACTCTTTACTCATCTTCTTTTGGTTTAAAGTTTAACACCACTTATCAATGTTGTTAATATTTATTAAATTAACTTTTATACGATTCTTATCTACTAAAAAAGGAACTCCTTTACCACAAGAAGATTGAACAAGTACTTTTTGTTTTTTAACTTCAAGTACTTTTATTTCTTTCCAACCTATATAATTAATCATATAAAATTTTCCTATAATTATTTTAGCTGGATTAGTTGTTTTAATTTCTTCCATTTTTATAATTAATTTATATTTAACAATTAGAGGGGAAGGCTTCTTTCAAAGTCACTTCCCCCTCCAATCATCAAATTTATATAACAATTCTTTCTCTTTTTCTAAACTCTTTACTTCTGTTAATTAACCATTTTTTATGATGGTCAATAGTTTGAAATTCAGGTGATTTTATATTAACAAATACATGTTCATTAATATTATCTGTTTTTATAATATCAATTTTCTCATAGGATTTGTTTAATATATCTTTAAAAACTGGATGAATTGTTGGTTTAATTAGTAATTCTAAATAATTATCAGGAATAATTCTGTAATTACTATTTATATAATGTTTTTTAGCATATTTTATTTTATTTTTTTTAATCATTAAAGCATAATATAAATCTATATCCTCGTTTATATCTCTTTTAAATCCTCCTATTAAATTACCATATGAATAAAAAGACTTCTTTCCAATTTTAACATTATAAAATCTACTATTATAATAATAATTATATGCTGGAGATGAAATTGAATTTAAATTAATTTCATTGAGATGTTTATAATAAACAAATCTATCAAAAGAACTAGTAAGAGAAAATACAGATAAATATTTATCATTAAATGTAAGATCTATTGATGGTAACGAATGACCTGTACTATGATTTCTATAAATTATCATATTGTTTGTAATAAAAGTGGAATATCAAATAAATATTTAAATGGAACATCTCTACCTTCAAATCCTGATTTTTGATTAGCTATATGATTAGTAAATATGCTCATCATTGTAGAAGCTATCATAGCACCACAATGAGAAGTAGCTTTTACTGAACATAATAAATCTTCTACATCATCATCATCAAAAAGATATTTTTCATAATCTTCTTCTCTACCAGGAATTACTGTAAAGATTTGAAAAGATTCTGCAAGAAGTCTTCCATCAATAAATATATTTCTATTCTTTTGTTTTTTCCATTTTTCAAACATAATTTTACGAGCTTTCATGTTATCAAATGCTGAAAACATAATAGGATTAGCAAAACTTTTTTTATCAAAAAGGCCCATTGTATGAATTTTATCATTAGCTGTAAAATTCCACAAATGCTCTTTCATAGCTTTTGCTTTATTTTTACCTATATCTAATGTAGAATATAATTGTCCACCCATATTAGTTTCATCAATCATATCATTATCATGAATATAAAGTTCATATCCAGCCCTGGATAAAAAAAGAGATAACCAAGATCCAATTCCCCCAACTCCTCCTATTAAAATAGTATAATTGGGATCAAACCATTCAAGACCTTGAAATCTTGTAAATTTACTTTCTTCTGTTAATACATCATCCATAAGGAATCACTATTTAAATTGTTATCTAATTGTTTATTTTCTATAGTTTCTAAATGAGAAGAATTTCCATATTCTAATATTTTCTCTGATAATATATCAGATACTTTTTCAATTATTGGTCTATCAATAAAAGTATTAAGTACATATATAGATTTATTAAGAATATTTATTAAATCATCATTTGTTAATATATCAGCAAAAAATAATTCTGCATATTCTTCAAATTTATCACCAATTATTTCATAATATAATTCTAATTCAGCTTCTGATAATTTCTCTTGAGCTTCAATTGCCTTTAATAAAGTATCTTCATATGTTAAATCACAAGTAATTATTTTAGTAACTAAAGAAACAATATTAGAAGAAGATAAATCAAGGTTAGATGAATTAACTTCTCTGGTACTTTTAGTAAATCCAATTTTACCTTTACTATGATTAAACATAGGTGTTGAAAATCTATTATGGCCAAAAGAGTTATGAAATAATGCATTATTTTTTAATTCTTTTTCCTTTTTTATTTTCAATATTTCTTTATGTCTATTGAAAAGATTTATATCATGACAGTCTTCTTCTTCATATAAAACTTCACAATCAATAGTTAAAAGAATTTCTTCATTAGGCATTTTAATCCATCTATTTTTACCTTTAGAATCAGAATAACTCATTCTACCACCTTCTTTTTTACTATTTATTGCAATTTTTGCTTTATATGTTTCCCCTGGCTTATAACCAACAATAAGAGATAAATAGTAATTATGATTAGGTGCATTATCATGAAGTTCATCCATGTCTGTTGCTGAAAAATAAATACCCATACCATGATGAGTATGAATATGTCCCATTTTCATGTTTTCAGAATCAGGAATTTGTTCCCACATATCTAATAAACTTTCATCATAATCATATTCAGTAGAAGCAGATGTACCTATATCCATTAAGAAAAGTCTTTCAGCTTTAATTATTAAATCATTTGGTTTATTAATAGTACCTTTTTCTATATTATATAATAATATACCACTCCATTCTAAACCTGAACATTTTAAATGTAAATAATCAATATCTTTTTTTAGTTTTTCTGAAATTATTAAAGTTGCTTTTTCATTTAATTCAACAACTTCTTTTTGTTTTTCAACTAATTTGCCTGGTAAATTTTTCATTTTATTTTTAGACATTGTTTTCTTAAATAATAACAGTTAATAGATTTAGTTAATTTATAAGCAATTAATTTTTTTAAACTAGGATGAATTACTTTAACACCCTTTGTCACATCAGTTAATGTTTCATCTATTTTTAAAGAAACATTTTTACCTTTAAAGTTAAAATTATATAAATCATATGATTTTAATCTAGAATTTAAATCTTTAATTCTAGTTTTTCTAGATTCTTCATCTAATTTATTAGTATAACAATTTCTACCTGGAAGTTTTATAACTTTAACTTTATCATCACAAATTTCAGTTAACATTTTTTCAAATTCTACATCATTATGATCAACTATAAATTTAGAATTTTCAAATTTTAAAGGAAATTGAGAATATTTCTTTATAAATAAATTATAAATTGAATTAACATCTTTTGATTTTAAAGGAACAAGTTCATTAGAAGAAGCTATGTTTCTAATTCTTCTGTAAGGACCACCTTGACCACTTTCCCAATTTAGAATATCTATAATCTGAAATAAATATGTATCAAATTCTAATTCATCAAATTTATTCACAAGACTATTTTGAGTCTTTTCTATTGGGCCTCGACCTAAACAAAAATTTTCAAAACAATAGTCATTTATACTACTAAGATTAAAATTATGATTTAAATGAGAATGAGTATAATCAGAATCCCATTCTTCACATGTAATAGTAGATCTATATCCTTGTAACTTTTTATATAGTTTAAATTCAGTATTAAATCCAAATCTTAAATATAAATCTTTAATTAAATGTTTAGTTTGATAACTTCTTATGTAGAATTTAGGAAAATGAATATAAACCATAGCATAATCATAACCAGCAACTTCTATATCCCAATTATCAGGATATATTGCTTGCAATGATTCTTTTATATATTTTAAACAATTAGTAAATTTTAATTTTTTCTTCTTTTCTAGCTCTTTTAAAAAAGCAGTATGTTTATTTACTAATTCATCATAAATATTTACAGCTTTTTTATAACCTTTAGTTCTTTTATCTCCTGTAATTTCATATTTAAATAAATTCACTTTGGTACTATTCCAAACTACAGGTTTAATAAAAAGTTGTCTTTGTTCAAAAAAAGTATCTACTTCTTTTATATCTAATTCATGATAATTATCTGCATAATGATGTTTAAATCTTGCTAAAAGTTTTAATTTAACATTTGTATTTTTTAATTCGTCTAATAATGATTCATGACCAACCATAATTAATAAGGTTTTAATTTTAAAAAGGGGAATTACTAAGCTTTATCCTCGTAGGATTAATTATACGTCTATAATAGCGTTCATTCCCCTTATAATCATTTAATTTCCAGATTTAACATTAACTGGTGTTAATATTATTGTAAAATCATCAGATGGTAGTTCAGCTCCATCATCTTCTAATGTAGTTCTGTTTTCTCTACACAATACTCTACATCCTGTAAAATTTATTAAAGAACTTAATTCTGATTTTAATTCTCCAAATGTTTTAGCATTTACTTGATGCTCTGACCAATTATCAGTTCTTGCTTGTTTTACTCTAACAACTCTCATTTTCTTTTTCTTTTTTTGTACTGTAACATAATTCAGATTCAATCATAAATCTATTATATAGATTTGTAATTTTCCTCCATCTTTTAATATCTTCTTTAGGAATAATTAAATCAACATCATCTCTTAAATTAGAAACCTTCCCTATAATATTATCTTCATATTTTTCAAGTTCATCTTCCAATTTAATTCTAAGTTGATTACTATTGTAATTTTTAAATTCAGGATACAATAAACTGACTTCTTCTTTTAATTCATCACTGAACATTGTTTAAATTTATAAGTGATTTTACATAAATATATATTGGACCATCTATTTTGATATTGACAATCACCAATTAAAAAATCAATACTACGTTTATAACGCTTGTTCATTTTATCAGCAATTATCCAATATCCATCATAAACCCATGTACCATAAACAAATACTGTATCTCCTGCTGAAAATTCTGAAAGTAAATCTCTACTGACAGCTAAATACCTGTGTTTATCAGGATTACTTAAGTCAATGATATCATTAAAAGCAGTAATATTTGGAGTATCATCTGTTTGTCCTGGAGAAGGATTATAAACAGTAGCTCTTTTAATATTATAAACATTACCATTTTTATAAAATGGATTAAATGATGTTTCTTTTATTTTTACAGTTTCATATTCATCAATCTTTTCTACATGTTCTTTATTAGCCCTAATAAAAATTACAATATATGCAGATAATATTAACAATATTCCAAGTAAAAATAATGCTAAATTAAACCTCTTGTCGAAGTTCTTTTTTAGTTTTGAGCCCATATACTTTTTTTAATTCATTATAACTTTTACTTTTATTATTATCTATTTCTTTAATTAATTCATATGCTTTTCTAAAATTCTCTCTTTCTTTTATTGTACAATAAGACAAACCAGATGAAAGATACTCTAATGCATCAAGTAAATGAAATATTTTACGATTTAAATTCCAACTTCTTAATCTTTGTAAAGCTTGAATTTTAGACATATGTTTAAAGGGATTATTAAATTGTTCTGACAATGCTTTCATATTTTTTAACTTTTTCAAGTAAATCTAAAAAATCAATCATTCTAATAATTGTATACTCCCCTTTAGTAATAAATCTACCTTTATTAGATTTAGATGTTTTACGATGAAATATAATAGGTATACCTATATTTTGAGGCATATCTTCAATAATTGAATGATAATTAGGATTATTTACTTTATTCTTACATTGAATAATATAAGGGTGAGTGTTAGCTATATCTACTCCTAGATTATCTAAGTTTCTACTTTCACTTCTTGCAGTAACTGCTTCAGTAAAACCTATTTTTTTTAATTTTTTTACACATTCTCTTTCAAAATTATGTCCTGCTGTTCTATTTCTACTTGCCATAAGCTATATTACTTAAATATTCTAAAGTTTCTTTTTTACGTTTTGTGAGTTCTTTAGAGTCAAATACCACATGACCATATGATGGATGAGGTATTACTAAAGAACCATCTTCTCTGTATTCAGCTTCTTTTTTATCCATTTATTAAATTTTAATAATCCATAATTTTTAACATAATCTGATGGATCTGTTGTATTTAATTTGTCTTTTGGAATATGTATATAAGGTAAATCATATAATTCACTTTGAATATTATTTGCATTAATTCCTGCATCATCATTATTATGAAATAATATAATTGCATTCCAATTAGACTTTAATTTATTAATAACATCATTTTTGATATAAGTATTTTCACTTTGTGGTGCTATAGCCCAATAACCACATCTTCTAAGAGGTCCTATATCTTTCATAGAACTAGTAATAAATAATATATCACCACAATCAGGTAATTGTGAATACCCTTGAATTATACCTTTGGCATTGCCTCTAAATCTTTTGTCCTTAGATGCATATGGTTGATATATTTTGAAAAAAGAATCATAAAAATAATAGCAATATGCAATTTTATTAAGGGGAATAGTATCTAAATAATCATTTATCCAATAATGAGTTATTGGACTTATTTTATATTCATCTAATAGTTCTTTATTCCAACCATAATAACTCCACCATACTATATCTTTTTGTTTCCATTCTCTTCTTTTAACTTTAATAATATATTCTGATTTTTTAACAGGCTTTTCTTGTTGTATTCCAACTTCTAATAAAGTAGGCTTTACATATTCTTTATTGATTAAATTTAATCTAAAATCATTATTTATTACTATCAAAGCTTGCTTAAAAGTAAGATTGTATTTAAGCATGACAAATTTAAAACAACTACCACCTTCTCCTGTAGAAAAATCTTTATAATAAAATTGATTATTAGATTCATAAACACTAAATGATGGATTATCATCAGTTCTTAATGGAGAAGAAATAGCTTCACCTATTTTTAAAGATGGTATATAATATTTGAATATATCATATGATGTTATTTTTTTAAAAATTTCTTCAACATTTATTTCTGGTTCTCCATATTGCATTTTATTATATTAATTAATATTATTTTCATTTTCATGAATCCAATTAATCCAATTAGTAGTAATCTCACTAGCTATCTCTAATTCTTCTAAAGTCATTTCTTTTCTAACAACTGTATTTTGTGCAATTGCAAGAGGGGTTAATAATTCACTAATTTTCTTTTTCAAATTCATCTTTTAAATTTTTTTTAATAAAAATAGAGAGAGAAGTTTCCTTCTCTCTCTAAATAAATATGGTAATACCACTACAGATTACCATGAGTCAATTAATTATTAAAAAACTTTCTCCTGTTGTTTTTGTGGAGAAGTATTATCTGTTGCATCAGCAACTGGGCGAATGAAAACATCATATTTTGCATTATAGCTAATAGTTGTTTCATTCTCTGGTGTAGTCATATTTTCAATAAAATTAGGAAATTGTGGTAATGATACATACCCATTTTTATTGTAAATAAACTTAACTCTAAATTCATTATTATATTTACCATTAAGCAAATTAATAACTTTGTTAATGAAATCTACAAAATTAGTAGAACCTTCTACTGCAGTAGAATATTCATCACCAGTAACAATTTTAGAACAAATATGTCTAACTCTTTTGTTTGTATTTTCAATTTGCCAATCTTCAGTACCAGAAAACTCTGAATGAGTTACTGTACTTCCATTTGGTTGCTTGAAAACAAATGATGCTCTAGTTTCATCATCACTTAATTCTACTTTTTCCAATTTACAATTTTCTACATATGGTTTAGCTGGATTACCAACTACTGGATTGGTAAAAGATGAACCATCTGTAATTTCTCTTCCTTCACTGTCTGTATTACTTCCGTAATTCATAGTAATTAAATTTTAAAAATTAATATATTATATTTCGTGTAGTGGTTATTTCAAATAAATTTTATCCCATTGAATATTTACAAGGTCATTTTTAGTGCTATCATATCCTGCAACTGTAATTTCTTGACCTTTTAAATGATTGGGACGTGCTCCACAAGTTACTTGTTCAGAACCTTTAAAATTCATTACAAGATTACTATCAGCATCTCTATACATATATGCAATAGCATCTACTTGTGAACATACTATAGATTTTAACTTACCTGTTAAATCTAAATCTTTCATTTCTACTTCTTTTCCATTTTTTTCAATCATACTATCTTTAAGATGACCTACTAAAATGACATGTGGTGCAAGTTTAATAAGTTTATTTAACCATTTAAGATATGCTCTTCTGTAATATAAATAACCTGCACCTCTAGGTAAATTTAATACATCTTCATTAGGGTCAAAATTCTTACCCATAGGAGTAGCTCTATACATAGCATTAGCTTCTGGTGCTACCATATCTTCTAATGCAGTAGCTGTATCTATAGCCACATACTTATAAGGTTTTCCTTCAGATATAATTTTTTCTCCTAACTCCTGTAATTCTTCAAGAGAATTAATTTTTACTTTAAGAGCATCTAAATATTTAGTGCCTTCTTCTAAATCAATTATTAAACAATCATCAAGCTTACTCAATAATGTAGTTTTTCCTATTTTAGGTTTACTATATAAAACCATTAATCCAGGATTAATACTTTCAGCTTTTACTTTTGTTTTTGGTAACTCCATAATTTTTATTTGTTTTTATTGTTTATTGCTATTTTCAATCTTACTAAATAACCTATTAAATCAGTTATTGTATCTTCTGTTTTATCATTTATCCCTTTATTTTTAATTCGGGATAATTTATCATCTATTCTAGCACACAATGCTATTTCAGAATCATTTTTATTAAATATACCAAGAGGTTTATTTATACTTTCACCATAATCTCTATCTTTTTTAAGAGCAAATTCCATTAAACTTTGATATTCTTTAATAATTCTTCTTTCAGATTCAGTTGAAATTCTTTCACTATTGAACTCATAAGCAGTTATCCATGGATCTATTAATTTTTCTGTAACATAACCAGGAGTTCCTGTATTAAGTATTTCTTTTTCTGTTATAAAACAAAAATCTTTATTGAGACTGATTTCATTATTATCATTATCTCTCAATATATTATAATTAGTTTTTTCTTCTATTACTTCATAAAATGCTCCATGATGCCTTGATTCTGGACAATTTATAAATGCCATTTTAGTTGCCATAAGTATTTGTTTTTTCTAATTCTTCAAAAAGTCCTGTTTGCCCATAAAGTTTTAAAGATATATTAACTCCTGTTTCAGTATTCCTTGAAGCTAATATATGAGCAGACCTATATCCTTTACCAACTTTAGATAAATCATATCCTAAATGTTTTTTAATATGTGGATATCTACCAGCATCAAATAATGCTATTACAAGAGAAGCATCTTCTCCAGTATTTCCACTATCTTTAAAATCTTCCATGGTTGGTTGTAATTGTTCACCATTAAATTTCAATCTATCTGTTTTGCCTAAATCTCTATTAAATTGTGACATTACTACTGGAGTAAATTGACAAATATTTCTAAGCCATACAAAATATTCAGACATTTTATCAATATTTTCTTTTTTATTATAGCCTCTTTCTTTTTTCATTAATCCTATATGATCAAGAATAATAATAGTAGTAAGTTCAGGATCATTTTCTTTATATCCTATTGTTCTGTAGTATTCTTTACCATCTACTACATACTTTTCTTTAATAAACTCACCATTATCTCTAGCATATTGCATTAAGTACTTATATATACCAGTAGGATTTTCTTTATCTTCATGGAAATCTATTCTGCCCTTTTTAGTGCATTTACCATAACTATCATACTCACCAAATAAATCAACAAGTTCATTTGAATATATTTCATTAACTAAATCAACATGTTCATCTGCAAGTTTTTTATCACCTCTTGATAATATATAATTACTATCACATAATATATCATATTTTATTTGCATAAAATATGCACAAAACTTTGCCATTTTTTCTATTCTGTCAATTTCATAAGAAAAATATATCCAATTTACCTTAGCATTTGGTTCATATAAATAAGGAGAAAGTACATAACAATGGTCAACAAATGCTGTTTTACCTGTCTTTTGTAAAGCTCCTATTACTACATAAATGGCTTTTTGTATATTATTAACAAACTTGCTAAATCTAGGAAGGCCCATTTTTAAACCTTTTTTTCCACCTTTTCTTCCAAATTCAACTTCTTCTAAAAAATTTCTCATATGCTACTTTCATTTGTTCCATTATCACTAGTTTCTTCCATATCATCTATATTTTCAATATATGATAATAACATACTTTCACTATCTTTATAAATAAAATAATTTGCAGTTTTCATATATGCATAATTATTCATTCTTCTTTCATTTACATATGTTCTAGCTGCTTTAAGTATTTGCTCATTTGTTACCTGAGGATTACTATTTTTAAATTCTTGCATTCTCACAAAACAAGCTGCTTGATTTCCTTTAACAGGATATCCACCTGAAAGAATATTTTTAGGAAATAAAGATCTATATTCTCCTACAAGTTCAATAATATCATTTGTTACTTTTACTTTTCTTGAACCAAGCTTAATTACTTTAAAATCATTGTCTTCAGTAGTATTAAATAATTCTAATGCTTTATTTCTTAATATTATTTTATCTGGAATAATTTTAATATATCCCTTTTCTTCAAGATTAGATAAGTCATCACCACACATTTCAAAAGCTTCCTTCATTCCCTTTTTATTAATAATAAAAAGAAAAATATAATTATTAGGAGATAATCCTAATTTCTTCAATTCTTCTATATCTAACTCAATTTTCATTATATAAATTTACTTAAATTAATAGTGAATATCAAGATTATTTAATAACAATTTCTTGTCAAGTATCTCAATATCAACACTTAAACATTTAACAATATCATCTTCAGTACATTCTATTTTAAATATTTCTTGTATTTTATTTACCATTTTATCTAATGGTAATTCTCCATATTCCTTTTCAATTAGATCAATCATTAAATCTAAATGCTGAACTGTTTTTTCAATTTTTATCATAAAAAATATTTTTATTTTGATTTTTTGTTACTTCTTCAAAATCAATTTCTATTTCTGTTTCTGGATATTTTGTATTTAAAAATTTTAATAATTCTGACATGCTGTATTGATCATCAATTAAAATTGAAATTTTCTTTAGAAACCCATCAGAATTACATAAAGTCCATTTAATAGTAGCTATTTTAGTATCATATTTATAAATATTATAATCATCAATACATAATCCCCTTCTTTCAATTTCTCTATTAGACATATATTTATTTCCAGAACATCCGCTTATTAAATTAATAAGCTGAATAGATGCAATAAAAAATATTAAAATATATACTATATTCTCAAATATCCAATATTTATCTTCTTTCATAATTTTAATTTTAATAAAGAAGAGGGTTAACCCTCTTCTTTATATTTTTTAATACAATCTTCAACTGAACTACAATTAATAATATTAAATGAGTCAATTCCATCAAACATTCTATCAAACCATACTTGTTCTTGAGTAGCAACAGTTAGAAATATAAATATACTACCTACTTTATTTCCATCTTTACGTGCTCTCCCTATTCTTTGAATAAGGTCTTTACTCTTAGAATAATATGACATAATAACTATATTATCAAGACCAGATAAATTAGCTCCTTGTTTAAGTTTCTTAAAAGAACCTACAAGTTTAATTTTACCACTTTCAAAATTCTCTCTAATACTCTTATTTTTAACTTCAGAATAGCGAGAAGATATTACATTTGGAGTAACTTCCATTAAAGCATTTAAGCTGTTTCCAAATAATAAAGTCTTATTCTTTAATCCTTTTAAAAGTTTTTTAACTTCTTTAATTTTAGAAGGAGCTTCATAAAGAACTTTAGCTCTTGCTGCTGAAGTTGTAGTTATTTTGAATTTCTTAGTTTGACTATCAGGTAAAAATAAAGCCTTTTTAAATTGATTATCCCAATAATTGTATGCTGCAAATTCTGTTTGCATAAATGGTTTAAGTTTAGTACCTGCTTTAACATTTTTTGATTTTGCATCAAGTCTATGACTTATTACATAAACATTAAGTTTTCTACTAGTACCATCTTTTTGACCATCATCTATTGTATATTTAAAACATACTGGTGCAATAGAGTCTACTAAATCACCTTTATTATATGTTTCATTGTTTTCTTCATATGAAGTACTTCTATCAACAGTTGCTGATAATCCTAAAATTGCTCCATATTCATTAGATGAAAAGAATTTACTATACTTAGGCGTTAAAGCATCATGAATTTCATCTGCTATAACTAAATCATACTCTTCATTTTCAAGTTTATATGCTGATTGATAACACATAAATTCAATTGAGGCATAATTATTAAGATCAATATCATTTAAATTATTGAATTTTTCAATATCATCATTTAAATCTTTTTCTCTTTCAGTAGTTTCTGCAAGAAATAATACTTTACTGCATCTACCCATTGAAACAATTGCATATAAAGAGATAAATGTTTTACCTATCCCTGTTATTGCTTCAATTGTACCTTTTTTGTTATTTTCAGTCCAGGCAATAAGAGCCTTTTTCTGTATTTCTGCTTTTTTTTCATCTAATTTCATGATAGTTGGATTTTAGTTTTCAATAGCGTTAATTATTTTATTGCATTCTTCTATATAAAATTGATAGTTAATGTCATATTCTTTAATGGTATCTTTTTTAAAAAATTGATTAAATAATTGTATTTTCCAATCTTTTTGAATGCCTATTTTTCTATTATCTTCATGAATTTTATAAAACTCATAACCTTTATTAGAAACATAATACCTATTTGTTTTCTGACAAGCTGAAAAAAATTCTATATCTTCATTATTGATGTTATCATTTAATAGTGCAAATAAATGAGGAATCCATCCTTTAGTTGCTTTAAATCTGCAACAAAAATCATAAATATCATTGTGATTTTCAATAGTTTCTTTTACAGGTATATTATTAACAAAATACTTTTCAAGAGCAAAAGCTACTACTTTCATAGAAGGATTTTTATGAAGTTCTAAATTCTCATATACAAAACATCCTTTATGTTTAAGACTTCCATTTTCAAATTGACCTATATAATTATTTACATCTCTAATTATTAACTTTTTATAAGTATCAAATTCTAATTCAAATTTAGTTTCATTTTGCCATTGTTGACAAATACTATCATATATGTGTTTGTCTTTTTTAGGAACTATACATTCTAAACCATCTGTATTAATCATTAACATTTTAAATCCTGCATCTTGCATTCTTTCAGCAAGCATACATAATAAAAGTTGACCATTAATAGTAGTTTTCATAGTATATTCAGGGTCATAAAGAAATGAATATTTATCATTACTTTTACCATATACACCATTTAAAGCTAATTTTAATCCTTTATTTTTAGCTGATGATTTAGGAGAAGATCTTCTCTCTTCAAATATTCTTTGATATACATTACAAAATTCTTTACTTAAATGTTTAGGATATATTCCATTTTTTATAGCAATATTAGGATAATATGATGCTACATCAGCTGATTCAATATTTTCTTCATTATTACTAGTATAAACTCCAGAACTAATACATCCATGTATACCACCAAGCCCAAAATCATATTTAAAATCTTTATATTCTACATTAAAATTATCAAGTGCTCCCTTTGTCTCTTTTATTATCATCTTCTTCCCTTTTTCTCACGTAAATTTTACTTTCTTCTGTTAGAATATTTAATAATGCTGTATATTCTTTTTTCCATTGAGGGTTCTTAGTCATCATATCTAAAATATGATTAACCATATCTTCTTTATTGTCTTGATCAAGAACTGCAATACAAATAGTTGAACTATCTGGGTCATCTTCATTTAATGGTTTAAGTATCTCCATATTTTCTGTTATTCCCAATATTATCATCTGATTTAAGTTTATTTAAAAGATTATTAAATTCTTTACTTTTAAATTTAACAGAAGGTAAAATACATTCTGCTAAATCTATAAATTCTCTATGAGTTCTTAATTTTTTAAGTTGCCATGGATCAATATTTAATTCATCAGATATTATTTTTAAAAATATCTCTTCACCTATTTTAGGGTCATTAGCATTCATTAAAGGAATATTATATTCATTTGAAAGCTTTCTTCTCATTTCAAGCATATCTTTACTACGATTATATAATTCCTTAGTAGCAATAACATCATTCATATTATATGAAAGAATACTTTTAATTTCTTTAGGTTTTACTTTATGAGTATAATGAAATGGTAAATCTTGAACATTTTCAAAATTCATTGCTATTTGAACAGCTTTAAGACTAGTCATTTTAGATTTATTGTTAAAATGATGTATTAAAAATAAATCAAGTTGAGGTATTTTAACATTTTTAGATTTTATTGAAGGCCATTCTGCGGAAATAACTCTTTGTGATTCATCATATATCTTTGTTGTAATAAAATCAATATTATCACTTTCCCAAATAGAAAAATTTGCTTTGTTATTTAACATAAAATGCAATACAGGATAATCATAATTTATGTTATTAAAACCTATTAAACCATCTACTGCATTTAACCATTCATACAAATCGTCTATTTGATTTTTAGATTTATGAACATAAAACATACCATTATCATCATTATCTCTATTTATCCAAGCTAATGAAAAAAAATTAGGAAATACTTCTATATCATATATTGCTATCATAGTTTTAAAAAATTTAAAAA
Organism: Promethearchaeia archaeon; assembly: GCA_036478875.1. GTDB lineage: Archaea > Asgardarchaeota > Lokiarchaeia > Sigyniarchaeales > SOKP01 > Loki-b32. The sequence continues at coordinate 24,970 of JAZGEW010000157.1, forward strand.
AGGGGATTTTAATCCCCTTTTAGTATTATACAATAACTTTGCTTGTAGATTCTATAATTTCTATTTGTTTAGGAGAAATTCTAGTTTTCTTAAATAAATACAAAGACATTGGTGCTGTTTTTCTATCAACACTGTTATTATAATATTTATTAATCCAAAATGCATTTAATTCATTATTGAAAATTTGATTTCCAATATAATTAGGAAATGCATTAAATCTTAAATTTTCTGGATTATTTATTACATGAGGAGAAAGATAAGATTGTAATTCATCTATATCATTTTCCCTTCCAAACATTAATGTAATTGCTAATATTCCATTATCATCTAATAGATTATTAAATTCTATTATACGTAAACAATCAATAATGTCTTTACAATAAGGTGAACAAAAATCTAACCATATTACATTAAATGTAGAATTTATTTTAGGTAATACATTTTTCAATTCTCCTTTAATATACTGAAAGTTATTATTCATTGCTTTAGAAATACCATTATTATAAACTTCTTCTAATTTTTCAACACAAAGAAAATTAGAATTACTTTCAGGATTTAATCTATTAAATTTATTTTTAAGTTCTTCTTCAAATTTGAAATTATCAGCAGGTAAACTTAAAACTTTTAAATCATTATCAACATTATCAAGAATTTCATAAATTAACTTTCTTCTTGTTAAATCTTTAATAAAACTATTTTCATTTTTATATGTAATTTTATTTTCAGATAATGGTTTATAATTCTTTTTAAGAAGATTTATTTTATTATCATCATAATCAGATAATTTTTTATCTTTTAAAGCATTTGAAAGCCTGAAACTTAAAGCTGCAACAGTTCTTTTAATTCTAAAGTATTTGTAAATTTTACTTACAATAAATTTATTTGATTTTTTTAAAGAACGATAATAAAGTACTAAATAATCTTCATCATCTGTCCAACATGGTGCTTTTTCCATTATTATTAAATTTAATAAAACATATATTAATTATTTATATTGATCAGTATTATGTTCATCTTTCATCATATTAATTGCAGCATCTGCTTGATATTCATCATAATCTTCATTAAATAATGATAATTGATTAGGGTCAGGTTTTAAATCAATTTCATTGTTTTTCAAAAACCAAGATTTTAACATACATGCACTATTTTGTAATATTAATTCTACTTCTTCTCTAGCATCATAATTATTATCACATTCATTAACTTCTTTTACTATTTTATGAGATAGATATGTAATATATTTTAAAAGTTCTTCTTCTCTATTCATCTTTGTTTTGGTTTTAAATGTTTCCAACCTAATTCTTTATTTAAATCTATATCATATGCTTTTAATTTTCTAAACAACATCTCAGAAAGAGTTTCCTCATTTACTTCTAGCATAGAAATATTAATATCATTATCAATAATATCATTATCAACCAATTTTAGATAATCATATATTGCTACTAATGCGTTTAAATAGTTTTCTTCTCTACTAGTCAAATCTTTGTTTTGGTTTAAAGTTTGACAAACATAAATATCAACTATATCTATATCACATTTACTTTCAATACCATAACTGTTAAACAGCTTAATAGCTTCTTTTTTATTTTTAGCTGTAATATGAAAATTATGTAACCAATTTTTACCATCTTCATGGTATGTTATTATAAATTTACGTTTACTAACAAAAAATATAGCAAATACTCTTCGTAGTTTTTGCATAATTTTACTCATCTTTGTTTTGGTTTAAGTTGTTTCAAAATCTGACATTTTTACATACTTATATCTTCTACCAGACTTCATAAATTTTTGTTCATCTGATCTACCAAATTCTTTTCTCCAACCTTTAGAATATTCTATTGTAACATAATTTTTTTCTGAAAGTGGACTATTATCATTAAATGTAAATATTACATTTACTTTTTCTCCTTTATATATTTTTACCATGGTTGACATTTTAAACATTTATCTAAATGACCATCTATTCTATGTTGATTTGTAGGAAATTCATATAAATATTTCAATTCTTTACATTGATTACATGTTTTCTTTACATTTCCATACATAGAAATACAATGCCTTCTAGTTTCTTCTCTAATAAAAATCCTATCATCATTGTTATCATATTTACCATTATAAAATATGACATTATACTTATTATTTATCTCTTTTTCTCTTTCTTGTTGAATTTCCAACAATTTTCTTTCTATCTCTTCCATAACATAATAAGAAAAAAAAGGAAAGGACAAATTTATAATTTATAAAAGTATCCTTTCCTATTCATCATTAACCAAACATTTCTTTGTTTAATTTCTTTAAAGAAGAAATTCTATCTTCTAATTGTTTAACATAATTTTCAGTTGATTCAATTGCACCATCAGCAATAAGAATATTTTCAATACTAAAATTTACATTATTTCTAGCTACATCAGCATCTGCTTTAGCTTGTTTAACTGCTACTTCAGCTCTTTTTAATTCTGAAACAGTTACTGCAATTTGACAATCAAGTTCTGATTGTGCATTTGATACTGCAGTTTCAACTTCTAATTCTGATTTCTTTTTGTCTGACATAGACAATCTTTCTTTGTAAGTCATACTCACGTTTTAAATGGTTAATTATTTATTATTTACATTAAGTGATATCATATCTGGAATAGGTAATAATTTCACTTTTTTATTAGGGCTCTTATTTAAACTTATTGATATCATATCAGGATCTTCTGAAATAGTTGAAGCAATCTTATATGCTCCAATATCAACTACAGAAAAATCCACATTTGGAATATTTTCTTTTCTGAGATTATTTTTATCAAATTTCATATTATAAGTATTATCTAATGGATCACATATTAATACATCATTTCCACTACTACTAAAACTTAAAATTTGACACTCTTTTCCTTTCATTGAACCTTTAAAAATTCTTTGATTTTCAGTAGCATAACCAATAATTTTTACTTTATCTCCTATTTTAAATACATCTTCTTTCATATTTTTAATTTTTAAAAAAGGGAATAAGAGATTTCTCCCTTACTCCCTACTCGGAAAATTATAAAATAAACCATATTAAATTACTATCCAATTAATTATAGTAATCTAATTGAGGTATATTTTATTTACTTACTTACGAATTTACTTCTTCGGAAGTAGCATTTTCTGATACAGAAACAGCTGATTGACTAGCACTTAAAACAAGTGGTCCATCAGATGCACTTAAATCAGAAGTATATTTATATTCACGATAAACTGCATTACCAAATGCATCCATAACTGTTTCATCAGTTTCAGGATTTATTTTTGGTGTTTGTCCATCATAAAATGGTTCAGTTTTCTCGGAAATTAATATATTTCCAGGAATAGATTGACCATCTTTAAAACCTAATTGTTCTAAAGTTTCTAATTTACCATTGATAAAAGCTGTGCGTTTTGAAATATTCGCAAAACCATTTTCTAATGATGTGAATTCTTGGTCAACTCTAATTGAACCATAACCTTTAGTTTTACCTTCAGTTATTACATTCCCTGTATCAGGATGAGCTACTACTTTTACTTGATTTTTCATTTTTCTTAGTTTTTAATGAAATTTTACATAGTTTTAATTAATTATACAAACAAAATCAAGTGTACCATAAGTGAGATCTCTTTCTCTTCTTAAGTTGTACAAACTTTGATGATTGGAAGTTGTATAAAGCGTTTAATTTGGCTTTATGCCAAATAATTTTGTTTTGATAAATTCTATTTCTTCTTGTACTTGATTGTACTGTTTAATAACTCCTTCTTTCATTTCATCAGAATAAAAATATTTTCTTCTTACTCTTTCTAAATAAAAATCACTCCACATAAATAAACTTTGCATTGATTTTTTTAAATCTGCTTTGTTCATTCTTTCATACTTCTCATACATTTCTAAACAGTTTTTAATTAGTTAATAAATTCATAAAGTTCAAAATTACTATTGTTATTCTTTGGAAACTGATTATATCCTTCATGTTTAACATAACCAGCAATTTCTAATAATTCATATAAATGCAATGTAGTAATGTCAATAGATCTATTACTTTGTTCAACCTTTAAATGTTGTACAAGAACATCTTTAAGGTCTGTTTCTGAAACAGCATTATATCCTACTTCAGAATAAGTTTTTGATTGGGGATTCCATAAAGCATAAAACATAATTATAGATTTAACAGTTAGACATGTACACCCACTAGGATTTGAACCTAGAACCTACAGCTTAGAAGGCTGTTGCTCTATCCAATTGAGCTATGAGTGTAATTGAATAAAACTCTAAAATACCATAAGTATATACTCTTCTAAAGTCTTATTGTATGTTAAAAATGCTTCAACATTAGCTACAGAAAAATCCACATCTATAAAATTAGCATATGGACCTCTTATATCTGCAGGTGATATAAATAAAACTTTGGTAGTTCTATCTTCTAAATTAGTAATACTAATTTTATAATGTTTAGTAGTTTCTAATTTTATAGAATACCTATTGTTATACCTTTTATTTAATATTTTAGTATAACCATTAGATTTAAATTCTTCTACAAGAATTTTAGATTTTGAACTATTATACAATTTACCTTTGATTTTAAGATAATTGTCATGTGATGGCTGTGCTGTTAATCCTAAAAATAATAGTATTCCAACAGCTGTTAAGATTGATTGTTTCATGATGTTTATAGTTAGTTAATTAATTATATTCAGATGAATATTTAAATGCACTATCTGCTAATATTTTAGTAGTTAAAGTGTATATAAATTTCTCCTGTTCTGTTTTATTGTTTTGTTCTTCTTTCATTGTTTTTTCTCAATTATTACCCAATATAAATTATTATTAAAAAAGAAACCAGAATGTATTCCTTCAACATATTTATTGGCATATATTAATTTTCCCTTATTATCAATAAATGTATGTGAATAAGTATATTTATCATCTGGACGAGGTTTAACATTATTATCCATTAGTCTTTACTTATTGATAGTTCTAACTGTCTTTTATTTGCTGTAGATTCACAAGGTGAATAAAATATCTTCCCATTCTTTAAATAGCTATACAACTTAGTATCATTATCATCACGATAATTATATTCTTTTATAATCTGAGTACCACCAACTGTATTTTTACATAAGTTTCCGCTATTAATAATAGAAAAGAACCATTCAGGTAATGATGTACCAATAATATATTTAACATTATCAATTACAAAACTAAATTCTCTTTGTTCTTTACCTTGAAATGATTGAATTATAACATCTCTATTAATATTCCATTCATTAATATTATTTGAACTCTCCATAAGTTTTAATGCATCTTCTTTTTTCATTTTGATTTTTAGTTTTTAATTGTTAATAAATAAAATATAAAAAATTCTTCTTTCCATTTCCAAGTGGAAATATACCTGCGTCAGCTTCCCCCGCCCAATATACACTTTCAACAAACAACATCATCTTGGCATGATTATTATTATGATCAATTTAATAACTGTATGTTTTCAGAAGAAGAATTTTTTATATATTCTTTTATTAAAATATAGTATCAGTAAGATTGAAACTTACATCTTTATTTTATATCACGTCTGCTTAAATATAAAATAACGTATTATTTATATAATTATATAAATATTATACTATGATACTATATTTTTTACTCAGAAAACAAATTTAATATCTAAATTTTCTACTTTGTCTTTTATGTCTTTTCTTTTTATCTATGGATTGACCTATTTGATAAAATACTAATAATATAGCAGAAAATGCTACTATACAAGTCAATATTATAAATAAATTAGGAAGTCCTATACAACGTTCTAATATTGCAAATAAACATGTTGCTGTAAACGTTGCTAATGATCCTACTACCATAACTTTTATTAGTGTTTTCATTTTTATATATGTTTTAGTTAATAATTTATGACTTACAAGGACTACCAAATAATAACCCTTTTCCACCAACTCCATTATGACCAACAAGCTTTTGCTTAGGAAGTGTTTCGTAATAATTAAAGTTTAATTGGCAAACTGGAATATATCTTTCTTTTCCATCTGAGCATTTAAATTTAGCTATACCTGGATCGTTAGTCCATTCAATAAATGATTCAATTAAATAAAGGGCAAATCCTTCTTTTCCTGATACTCCAAATCCATCATATTCAAAGTTTTCTATTGATTTTAAACAAGGATATTTTTTACCCATATTTGCTCCAGTTTTTATGTATATATTTTTCATCTTTTTAATTAAATTAATTAACAACTCTCTATTTATAAATAGGAAACCATCTATAGTAGCCTATCCTTTTTAGGTGTGCAGAGTTGACATTGCCTCAAAAGAGGTATGCTTACTTGTCCGTACTCCCTTACTACTATAAATGGTCACGAGATAATTAACAGTTCTCACCCTGTTTCTGGAGTTATATATCTTATTTTATCTCTTGTTGCCAACTCCTCAGTATTGCAGACATTTCTCGTTTCCTTTATATTTCTGCTCTTTATCCCTCTCAAATGGCATTTCAAGGGTACACTGGATAAGGTTATATGTAGTACTAAATATTCAATGGACTTATTTGTTAAAACAGTCGCCAATTCTAGCCTTTAGATTTAATAGAGTTTATACTCTCAAAACTACACTTTCCCTTATCTTTATTTTAAATATTTGAATTTTCTAAATGAGATTATGGATGTGATTTTATATAAATCCATGCACCTTTATTAAATTTATCATTCCATTCCTCTTCCGTTAAACCCGAAATAAGAAAGTATCTATCATCTACTGATAAAGTAGGTACAACTGTTTTAATAGATTCTTTTTTAGTATATATGGCTTTGTATTGTTCATCTGTAAGAAATACAGTATATTCTCTACCTGTAACAGAACAAGTTTTACTTGCTTTATGTACATTTAATTCTTCATCAAATGACCATTTTAAATCATCCATAATTTCTAAATTTTTTTAGGATTTTTATATTGTATTATTAAAATCAGGCTTAACACTGTCAACTAATTTCCATAGGTATTTCAGGAATAGTCTGATGCTTCCACCATTGACTTTTATGTACAGATTCTTCTATTTTTGCCCAAGTTCCATCTTCAAACCATAACATGCCCCAAAAATTCTTATCTATATCTATGCTTGTTAAAAAATTAGACCAATCAAATAAAGTATACCCACATTTAAGTGAATAAGTACCATCTTCATCCTGTAAACCTAAAATAGCACATTTTACTTTAGGTTTTCCTTCTAAAAACTCTAACAGTACAGTTTTTTCAGTTTTATGAGCTATAACTTTTTTAATATTATTTTTATAATTTGTACGTTTCATATTAGTTAATGATTTAAGTTTAAAAATATATCCTAACTATGCAGGAATTTCATTTAAGAGATAGTCTTTGGTATTCCAACCTGTATCTCAGCCCCTGAACAGAATTATATCTTCATAGGTTTGGTGTAGTTCCTGAACACATCATTTGTCAGTAAATGGCATTGTTGTTCACCTTATGCTAATGCCTACTATAGTAGGATTTAAAAATAAACTCTCACAAGGTTGCAATCCTTGTATGTTGGTTATCTTTAAGCCTGATGTCCATTAAGTTTTAAGGCAAACACCAGCAATTGGATGAGAGTTTATCTTTTGGCTATATATTTTAATTCTCTGATGAAAATTTGGTTGATGAAAGGGTTAATATTGGTGGAATGTGTGATAGGAGTCAATCTTAAGCACATTTAAGCACAAATTACTCCCATTTATGCCCATTTTGCACTAACCTATGGTAAGTTTAAGGCAAGGTGGAAGTTGTTATGTGTAAGATGGAAGCTATTATGTGCAGTAATCTATGGTAAGATTGAGGCAGGATCCCCGAAGGGAACTATTTGCACTTAATGTGCAAATAGTTTTGTGTCACCTTCAGTGATTCCATA
>JAZGEW010000158.1:0-4800 GCA_036478875.1 Promethearchaeia archaeon
ATAGGGTTACAATTAGGGTGCTCTTCAGACTGTTATGAAACAGAACTCTTATCTAAAATATTATATAAATTAGATGTAATTGAGGGATCCTCCATTAATATAGAAAGATGTCAAAAAAAGAATTTACCTAATGTAAGATTCTTTAATTCCCTTTTCGAAGAATTTAAAGTAATTATTGATAAAGAAAAATATGATTTTATATTTTGTACTTATGTTCTGGAGCATGTTATTGATGTTCAACCAATATTAAATATGATTAAGTCAGTTTTGAATTCTAAAGGGTTTGTTTTTTTTGTTGTACCTAATTGTAGAGCTTGCTCGCGTCAATTAGCTTTATACATGAATTTAATACCGGGTTTAAGAGAATTGACTGAAAATGATCTAATTCATGGACATCGTAGAGTTTATGATCGATTTTCGTTTAATAAGGATATAGAAAAAGCAGGATTTCGTATTATTCAACAAGGAGGAATAATTTTTAAAATTCTTGCTGATTTCCAATTAGATGAGTTAATTGAAAAAAGGGTTTTAAATAAATCTCATTTCAAAGGCCTTTACAAGCTTGGTTTAGAATATCCAGATTTCTGTGATTCTTTATACGCTATTTGTTGTTTAAAGAAGAATTAGTATAAACTCTATCTAAAAAAATTATATATATCATTAATGTCTGCTTCTTTTTATCTGCTATAGAGGGGTATACTTAAAACTTCATTAACTATCTCTTTTGCACTTAGTAATTCATCTAAATTTACAAATTTAAGATATTTAAAATCAGGTGTATAACAAATGAAAATATTTAGTATAAAAAAATATTTTAATCCTAATTAAAGAAAGCGATTAAAATCTAATTAAATAACAAATAAAAACCCAATCTATATTGATGAGAGTTTTCAAAAAAGATATATAGTTTCAATTAGATGTAAGATTCCAATATTTGTTTGCATCATGATTAGATACTTAATAGATAATAGATTTTTAAATTTAAATATAGCAATACCTAATGATTTAAAATTTATTATGATAATAGCTGCGTGAGATAGTCATCAATTTATTAATAATAAGTTAGATTTATAATAAAGAATTAAAGAAAAACAAATTGTAGTAATGTTCTATGCTTAAACGATTAATAAATAAATCTTTTACTTAGAGAATGCAAATAAAATAGTTTCTTCAGAATGAGTTGTAAAATGATCTAAATAAAATCTATAATTCAGATTTAAAGAATCAATAAATTTAGGAATCTTATAAAAATGATCTATATTATGATACAATGAAATAGCTAGTTTGGGTTTAAATTTTGATATTGTTTCTTTAGCTCCAATCAAAACGTCATATTCTGAACCTTCAATATCCATTTTAATAAAATCGATTTTAGATATATGATTCTTTTCCACAAAATCGTCTAGAGTTATAGTTTTAACATTTCCAGAAAAGCTACTCAAAAAAGTGCTACTTACATGGCTGCTAGGTCCTTTATCAACATAATAAATTTCACAATCAGATATCTTCCATAATGGCTTTTCAATAATCTGAATTATGTTTTTTAAATAAGGATTTAAATTCAAATTCTTTTTCATTATATTAATATTGCTAGGGATAAATTCAAAAGAATAAACATATCCAGAATCTTTAACTTTATTAGCAAAATAAAGAGAAGTATCACCCCAACATCCACCTGCATCTATTACAATATCACTTTCCTCAGCCATTATCATTTTTTCATGTTTATAACAATATTGCTCTGTAATAAAAGTATTTAATATTCCTAAAGAGGTATTATATAAAAGTAATGGAATTTTAATCTTGTTTAAATCGTAAAAATTCAAAATCCAACCATCAGCAGTAATGAATTTTTTGCCTTTTATCATATTTTTAACTTTTGCTTTTACTCTCCAATATGTATCATTGTTTAAAAGTAGCTTAACTTTATGGAAACCTAAGATAAACGCGCTCATTAATTCAATAAATATATATTTTGAATAATTATCATCAAACATGTTAAAAACATCGGCAAATTTATTTAGTTTTTTAAATGAGCCTTTGATAGATTTTATCTTATTAATAATTTCTCTATATTGTAAAAGCTTATTAATGGATCTTCCTTCGCTTAGCCTAGAATTTAATTCTTTATTAGGAAATCGCTCAAAATCCCTCCTAATATCTTTTGATTTAAAAGTAGCCTGCAATAATCTAAAAAATAATTGAAAATAAAATCTTGAATTTTTCCATTTCATATATTTTCAGAATTTAACAATATTATTAATTCTGATTAGATTTAATTTGTAAATAGTACAAAATATCACATATTTTTACAATTTCTTTTTCCCTAAGTTCACCATATAATGGTAAACATAATATTTCATTTACAATTTTTTTTGCGATAGGCAAATCCATTAAGGAAACTGATTTATTAAATTGATAATCACAGCAGAGAGGATAAAAGTATTTCCGAGAAAAAACATTATAATCTTTCAATTTCTCATATACTAGATTTCTACTCAAGCCATATCCTTTTTCATCAATTAAAATTGGAAAATATTGATAATTATATTTAACATTTTGATTTTCATTTAAAAATTGAATTCCTTCTATTTTTTTAAGATTTTCTTTATAAATGGCTGTTAATGTTTTCCTTTTTTCAATCTCATCCTCAACAAGATGTAAAGTTAATAATCCTATCATAGCTTGCAATTCATTCATCTTGGCATTAATCCCAGGCAAAATGACTTCTTCCTCATTTTTGATCCCAAAATTCTTCAATAAATTGAAACTTTCTTTCAAATCAGGATCATTATAAGTTAATGCTCCTCCTTCGATGGTGTGAAAGATTTTAGTAGCGTGGAAGCTAAACATACTTACATCTCCAAAATTACCTATTCCGCGGTTTTTATATGTTATACCAAAACAATGAGCAGCATCATAAATTATCTTTAAATTATATTTTTTTGCTACTTTTTCGATTTTTTCGATTTCACACGGATTTCCAAAAACATGCACAGGTAATATTGCAGTTGTATTAGGAGTTATTAAATTTTCGATTAAATCACAGTCAATATTAAAATTATCTAAACGTATATCGCAATAAATAGGTTTAAGATTGTTTTGAATCAAAGAATTAATGGTAGCGGGAAATGTGAATGGAGTTGTGATTACTTCTCCTTTCAATTCTAGCGCTTGATAGGCTAATTGTAATGCTAATGTTCCGTTGCAAAACAAGGTTAAATTAGGTACGTCTAAATATTCCATCAATTCATGTTCTAATATTTGATGCTGGATTCCCATATTTGTAAGCCATTTAGATTTCCAAATTTCTTTAATCTTTTTATAGACTTCTCTTAATGGTGGTAATAATGGCCTTATAATGTAAATTGGTTTTTTAAAAGGTTGTATACTTTTCAATAATTTTACTCTTTTTTAATTTTATTAATCTGCTATAATTAGGAGAGAATCAAGTTATAATCTTTATAATTTTTAATTAATTTCAAAATTTAAATTTATGTTAAGTTAGGATATTTATAGAAAAGAAATTAAGATTAGTGGAATATACTGTTAAATTGTTATAAGAATATAATATAATGTTATATACATCAGGGATTATACTAAATGGATAATGGTTTTTTAAATAGTTAACTTCATCATCATGCAAGAGCGCATAATGAATACTTTCATTTCTCATAAACTCAAGAATTTTTCTATGACCCTCAAAGTTTGAAAAATCAGAAACATAATAAACATCCAACTTAGAAATTCTTGTAATAGCGCTCCTGAGAGGATAATAATGATTTTGCAATAAAATATTTGAAGATGGGGGGATATTATCTGAGATCCAACCAATTACTTGAGCTTGATCATAGTAAAGTTTTCTTGACGTATTTCCTCTATGCATTCCTGTAATAATTAAATTTGATAATGACATAAAAATTATAATTGAAACAAAAACATTTTTGGTTACATGAAATAACTTTATTTTTCTATTTAGATTGATCCTAAGATAGTTTTTAGCTTTTCTGCCTAATTCAATTAATCCAAATGAAGCTAATATAGAAAAACCAGGAATAGAATCATACCAACTCCTATTAAACCAATAATTTGCCCTATCTATTTCATAAGTTGGGATGTTTTGATTGGAAAGGAATAAGATATAATTTTTAAAAATCAAAACTGAAGCAAAAGATATTGAAAAAATAATCCATAAAACTAAAAAATAAAATAATTTTTTATCCTTTTTATAAGAAAAGTATGATAAATATATTGCTAAAATTCCAATAAATCCAATATTTAAAAAAATAATATCTAAATATAATAAAAAATAATTTTTTGTGGTTATATCCTCATAAGAAAGATTAAATTCTCTGCTTATTATTGTAATTATTTCTATCAATAATAATCCAGTAAAAAATGAAATAAAAATAAGAAAAATTCTCTTAGGATTAAAGTTAATATTTTTTAATTTTTTATAAGCTTTAGTTTTTTTGTTTGAATTTCCTGTTTTAGTTAATAAACAGTTTCTTGAATAAGCTTTAGGATTTAAATTTTGAAGGTCATCAGTTTCTCTAGTTTTAAATCTATTTTTGTCTTTTTGTAAGTTTGGATTTAATTTTGAAGATTTAAACTTAATTATTAGATATAAAAATAAAAATCCATATAAAAAACAATATAAAAAGATTGGTCGTAGCAAATGATCAATTTCGATGCCTGGAATAAAAAAGAAAAGAATTTTTAAATATAAAAGTGAACAAAGTAAATTTCCTAGTAAAAAATCAAAAATTGTAAATAATAAGATAAAAAACAATATAATAT
>JAZGEW010000159.1:0-11109 GCA_036478875.1 Promethearchaeia archaeon
TTTACTTATAGTCCTATCCAGCATTGCAACAGCGATTACTTTATATTTGTTGTATGCGCTCTCAATTATGGATAAATATCATTTTGGTGAAGTTCTTAATTCAAATTACTTGATGGTCTTAGGATGGTTTCAAACAGCTCTACCCTTTGCGATTATATTTTTAGTTTGTACTGTTTTACTTTATGTTTTGCGTCGGGTGTACGGTACTAATCCTGATGGTTATTTTAAAGATGAGGATGGACCTGTTATAAAATCCGAGATCGATAATGAATGGCAGTCCTATAGAGAGTGGATTCATAAAACATTACTGGAAAGGGGAATTTCTGAAAATGTAATCTCTGATTTAATTGAAGCTGAAATCGAACGACAAAAAACTATTAAAGATAAGAAGATAAAAACCGGAAGGATTCAGGTGGGTATTGGGATGGGTTCTATTATATTTGGGCTAATATCATTAATCTATGGATATTATGTAACTTTTGGATTAATTGGTTATACCATAGATGCTGCTCTTGCCTTTACTGTTTATCACCTTCCAACAGCAGCAATGTTTCTTCTGATTGGATTAATAGAATTCATATCTGGAAAAAAGAAAAAGAAATTCTATAACTTAGTCTGAAAATAATCCTCTTTTTTTTTTATTTCTTTATTTTACTCTTTACTAAGATAAAGTAATCTAAAAAAATATCAATCAATATTTTTCTGAAAGTAAACTGAATATTACGCTTGAAATATATTGAAAAATTATACACGTTGGACACAACTAAGAGAATATATAGAAAAATTTAATAAATAATCTATTTTTACTCTTTCTTTTTTCATTTTTTCTTATTTGCTTTTCTTCTTTCAATATCGGCTTTCTTATGGCAAGAAGGACATAATAATAACAAGTTTTCAAGCTCGTTATTACTTCTATCTCCATCTACATGATGAACATGACCAAAAGTCTTTATATCTGGATATGGTTGAAACATTGGATCTTCCTTATCTAAAGCTAAATCTTCAAGAGTTAAGTTATTTGGGAGTATTTTATCAACAAAATTATCTAATCCTTGATATATAATGTCTAACATGATTTCTTCACCAATAAACCAATTGCCTTGTAAACTGCTACAATGAACACAAATATTTGCTATAACTTCTTGTTCCATTGTTTTACTAAATGTTTTACTTAAAAATAGATACATTTCCATCAAAATTTTGTCTAATTTTTCGATTTCTCCTATACGATAATCAAAACCAGCATTAAAGAAATAAGAAACACGTGGAGTTTTTTCCCCACATTTCCAACACTTTCTTTCCCATTTATAAATTTCAATATCTTTTAAAGTATGGAGTTCTTCTGATATTTCTTTAAAAGGATCAATTGTAGTAATATTATATAGTTTTTTGCCACATGTTTGACAAGATGCATTATCTCTTTCCCATACCTTACCTATTATTTCATCATTAATTTTATCGGGAGTTCTTGACATAAAACCAATTAGATCTATTATTAATGAATTTCAATAAGTAGTTATAAAATTTATTTATATAGAATTTATTCTCTAATTCTTATAATAAATATTTAGGAAATTCATTTGAGAAATTTAGAAGTAATATCAGCGAATTCATAATATTCTTTACTACATTAGAAGTTTGAGAATGGAAAGATTCAAAAAAAAAGAAATTGAATTAAAATATTAAAAGATGTGAATAGTATTATGAAAAGTAAATTAGGATTTTTGTTAGGATTTATAATATCTAGTATATTATTATTGATGTTAATTCCAACTGTAAAACCGTTTAAAGATACATTCTATTTAAATTATGAAGATGCTCGTTTTTATCCCCTTCCTCAACTTTATAAGGGAGATGTTCTAAGCTGGTCATTCGAAACGTATAATGAGGAATTTTATGTTCAAGTTTGGGTGGGAGCGGGAGAACACTACATACTTTCGGAAGATTTAACTAAAGACGAAGGAGATTGGATAGTCCCGAAAAATACCACTCATAGTTTTACTTTAGTTTTTTATAATATGGATGAACGTATTAGAGCGGGTTATATAGATATATATTTTGAGAGAAACGCTGAACCAGAACCTGAACCAGAACCTGAACTGGAACCGAAAATTTTTGCTTTTAACTTATTCATTCTTATAGCAGTTGTTTCGATTATTGTTTTTAGAAAGACCATAGACATAAAACATAAAGTGAATAAAAATCATTAATAAAGGTGTTAGGTCTTATCCATAAATGGATAATCATCTATCTACTTGAAAATATATGATTAAAAATTTCTACCTTAAACTTAGGATAGCTTTTAATTCTTTTTTGGAATAATTTTTGCTTTCTTTATGACATCCTACACAAAGAGTTATTAAATTCTCAGGATCATTATTGAATCGATTTCCATCAAAATGATGTACATGTAATGGCTTTTTCTTTTGTGTACAGACTCGACATTTATTATTATCTCTTTCTTTTATTTCTTTCTTAAGCTTATCTGTAAATCCAGCTTTATATCTTTCCCTACTATTCAATTTAGATCTTAATTTAGATAGCATTGCATTATAGTCATCCCAGTTTTTATAATCTAAAATGTTACATAAAATAAATTTTGATATTTCAGGAATTATATGGATATATGGCTTTTTTTCATAAAAAAGAGTTTCATTAAATTTATCTTCAAGATAGTTACATATTCTTGAAATACTATATCCAGATTCAAAATGAAGTTCTTTAATTAATTTCTTTTTTTGACTAATAAATAGTTTTAAAGCCTCTTTTGTTTTCTTAGTAAAATGGTTAAGTGGATATCTTTTTCTATGATATTTCCCACACTTTTTACATAAATACATTTCATTCTTTTTTTCAATCATTTTATGAAGCCTTAATTGTTATTATAATCATATTTTTATTTTAACAATAGAGATTCTTTCCAATTAGATAAATTACTTCTTTTTTTTATCTATTTTTTCATTCACGATCAAAAAATCAAATTTGCTCCTAACTAATTTTTAGAGTTTTAAAAACCAAAAACAATTTATTTTGTTCAAATTAAATGATAAATCATTAGAAACAAAATATATAAAAAATAGAGGAATAAAAAAAATGAATTTTGAAGAAATAATTTTTGAGAAAAAGGATAGGATAGCTCGCATAACAATTAATCGACCTCAAAGATATAATGCTTGTAATCTACGAGCCGTACATGAATTGATCGATGCTTTCAACCTATGTTGGGATGAAGAAATTGGTGTTGTGGTTTTCACAGGAACAGGAGAAAAAGCTTTTTGTACCGGTGGTGATCAATCAACACGCCAGAAGGGTGGTTATGAAGGAGATTTAGTATTACCATTGGAAGTTGGGTGGCAACGAGTGACATTTTTGATTCGTACTCTACCAAAACCAGTTATTGCACGAGTTAATGGTTATGCGATTGGAGGTGGACATGTATGGCATACAAATTGCGATCTAAGCATTGCAGCGGAACATGCTCAATTCGGACAAGCAGGACCGCGTGTAGGCTCATTTGATCCTGGTTATGGAACTGGAGATTTAATGAGGGCTGTAGGTATTAAGCGTGCAAAAGAAATTTGGTATTTGTGTCGTCGATACACAGCGCAAGAAGCTTTACAGATGGGACTTGTAAATGAGGTAGTCCCCTATGAAAAATTGGATGAAGAAGTAGATCAATGGTGCCAAGAATTGTTAGAAAAGAGTCCAACGGCTCTTAAAATGCTGAAATATGCTTTTTTAGCTGAAACTGATGGAGTGACAGGTATAACTCAATTAGGAGTTGGTGGCTTATCACTTTATTATGGTACCGAAGAGGCTGTGGAAGGAAAAAATGCATTTATCGAAAAAAGAAACCCAGATTTTAATCAATTTAGAAAGTAGAATGGAAGAACTAAATTAGATTATCCTGAAAAGTAAATAAAAAAAAGTTTAGATTTATTCTTCTTTTTCCTTTTTTAATCGTATTTTTTTTTTTTTTGTTTGAATACCAGATAAACTTCGGCTTAATTTTGTTTGACTTGCTTGTATTGATGTGTTCATTTTCATTGATGCATCTTGGTGGCTCATCCCATGAGCTAATGTATCCACTCCATATTGACTCGCTGCTGTCACTTGTCGACTTGCAGTTTGCGCAGCTGCACCAACAGCTTGAGCTCCTGCTCCTAAAGCTTTTCTTTTTTCTACTACTAATTCCCAAAATACTATTTCAGATATGATTTGATCTTGGGTTATTCTTTTACAGTATTCTCTATCACGCTCAGATCTACTTACATAATGACGCCAACCGTGGTGTCGTTTTATGAAACCAACTAAAGCCTTTAAATCTTCATCCGGCTCCTTTTGATTCATGGCAACCAATCGAATATCCTCTTCAAGCTCTTTTTTTATTTGCGGTTTTAATAAGATATGCTTATTACCTTGGTTTTTAATTACTCCCTCTTGCTCTAAATCCTGCCACATATGTTTTTCAGTCATTCTCTTTCGTTTATCTCTATAAAATTTAACCCAATCTGTTACTCCTTGAGTACTTTGTCCTTTTTTACCTTGATAATTAGCAATTGTTTTTAAATAATCGTCTAAAAGTGGATGACCTGTAGGAGTTTTATCCTTTACAACTACATGTATACTCCCTTTTTTTCCTCCGGTATCTTGGAGGTCAATTTTACCTCGCATTCTTAAATCTTTTAAAACTGTACCAGGAAGTACATTTTTAAGTGACATCCCTTTTCCTCCTAAAGGAAGCTTCCCACTCCTTTCCTTTAAAGGTAATAATAGAAACTTTTCTCCAAGTAACATTTATTTTTTTCCCTCTAAGAATAGACTTATTAAATTTTAAGATAGTAATAGAGTTCTCTTAGAAACATTTAAAATTAACTACTTAGATTATAGCCTAATCTGGAAGTTTATTTCTTCACTAAAATTAGTTTGCTTTCTTCAAGTATTATTTTATCCTTATTTAAAGATCTCTAATATGATTATTGATATTGAATTAAAGAGTTATAAAAAAGTTTTAGTAATAAAAAACCTAAAAAGAAAATATTGGGCTTAAAGAGTTTATTTATTGAATAATAAAATATGTTATTATGAAGGTTAATTTATACAGTATAACCATAAATAAAATAGTAGAGCTATCAAATTGAGTGAAGAAGAAGTCATATGTGAGAATTGTGGAGAAAATTTATCCGCAGAATTATATGAATGCGTAGAATGTTTTAATCAAATATGTGAAGAGTGTGCCAATGTATGTAAAAAATGTGGAAAATTTCTATGTGATGGTTGTTATCATGATCATAAGAAGAATTGCAGATAAATGAAAGGCTCTTATATCTTGGTTATATTTTCTGGAAAAGGAAGAGAAATTAGAATTGGAGCACTTGGAAACATCTTTTTTTCTAAGGGTTTTTATTTATATGTGGGCTCTGGAATGGGGAATACCGGGGCCTCTACATTAGTAAATAGGGTAAAAAGGCATATTTTAAACCACACAGAAAAAAGGATTCATTGGCATATCGATTATTTGCTTAATAGCAAATATACTATTGTATATTGTATATATCTAATTCCTTCTCTTCAGAATATAGAGTGTTTAATAGCGAATGAATTATTAAACATATCAGATGGCCACATTAAGAAATTTGGATCTTCAGATTGTCTCTGTGATTCCCATTTGCTTTATTTTAAAGACTTTAAATCATTAAAAAAATTATACCAATAATTAAAGCAATATCAATTAATATCTCTGATATTACTGCTTTTTTTTCATAAATCCAATTTGGGAGCCAAAAGAGTGTTTTTTCTCTGATTTTATCTACAATCCTATGGAAAAAGTTGTTATGAAGGTAATCAATTTTTCCATTTATATTTCTTCTCTTTTGAATTCGTCTTACTATTGTCCAATCCCAAATATCTGGTAAATTGGCAAATATTATTGCTAAATAATAAGGAAAAAAAAGAATTATTGCTATAGAACCAGAAACGCGCACGATAATATTCCAAGAAATCCAGAACTTATCATCCCAATGTGGTTCAGGAGTATGATATGTAATTTTTGAAAGTGCATCAACTATAAAATGGGATAAAAAGGCAATGATTATGGTAAGTAAAAAGTTAAAGGGAAAAGTAAAAAATATAAAACATAAAATTTGAATGAACACACCATTTAAAACATGAGTAATTAAGTTCATAGTCTTTTCAGTTAAAAAACTTCTGACACTTTAAAAAAAAATGATAATTAAAAAAATCCTTAAGTTTAGAAAAAATTTTTTATTAATACATATTATTTAGAACACAAGATTTAAACTCAAAAAATAAAAACTAAGTAAGGTGAAAAATAGTATGGGAATGTTAGATGGAAAAGTTGCCATTATAACTGGCGCTGGACGAGGTTTGGGAAGAGAAGAGGCTTTATTATTTGCTAAAGAAGGGTGCAATTTAGTTGTTAACGATTTAGGTGCTGGGTTTGATGGTAGTGGGGCTGAAGCTAAAGTTGCCGACTTAATGGTAGAAGAATGTAAAAATTTGGGAGTTAAAGCTATAGCTAATTATGATTCAGTTGCAGATTTTAATAAAGCCAAAGCCATGATCGACCAAGCAGTTTCTGAATTCGGAAAATTGGATATTCTTGTAAATAATGCAGGTATCCTTAGAGATCGAATGCTTTTTAATATGACAGAGCAAGAATTTGATGATGTTATAGCAGTACATCTAAAAGGTACGTTTAATATGACTCGTCATGCTTCTGCTTATTTTAGAAACTCAGTAAAAGCAAATGAAGAACTTGAAAATTTTGGAAGGGTAATTAATACTGCCTCTGATGCTGGTTTAACTGGAAATGTAGGGCAAACCAATTACGGGGCAGCAAAAGCAGCTATTGCAGCCTTTACTATGAACGCTTCTGCAGAATTAAAAAAATATGCTACGGTTAATTGTATCGTTCCATTAGCACGTACTCGTTTAACTGTCGATGCTACTCCGCAAACAGCGGAAATCATGAAAAAACTCGATAAAGCGGGATATGATATTTTCGATCCAGTTAATGTGGCACCAATGGTTGTATTCTTAGCATCAGATAAAGCTAAAAAAATCAACGGTGAAGTTTTTAGAGTCGTAGGTGATCATATTATGCTATTCCAAGGATGGCATACTGTTAATCAAATTAATAATGATCATAAGCCATTTACACCACAATTGATAGCCGAAAGAATTAGAGAATTAATGAAGGGAGCACCAAAAAAAGAAAATTTATTTGCTCTCTTAGGCGATATGGTTCAGATGTAATTTTATTTTAATTTTTATTTTCTTTATTTTATTTTTTTATCCATTATAGTTGCTAAGAGAATTACTCTAACTTCTTCGCAATTTCTTTGAATATATGATAAATAATCATGATTATTTTATCAAAATCCTCTTCAGACATATCAGAGCTATTGTTTTTTAACCTGTTCAAGAGATAATCTAATTTATCTAATCCATTTTTTAGATATGAGATTTCATCTCTGTTCTTTGCTCTCTTAAAACGTGTTTTTAAAAATATTATCTCACTTATAAGCATCTTAACTAATTTTTCTTTCCTTGATTGGACAAACTTATTATACTGCCATAAAATTGTTTTACTCATTTTTAGACCTCTAAAACTATCATTTATTCTAAATTAAAATAAATAAGAATGAAATTAATGTCTTTTAGAGTCCAATTTTTAATTTCTAATTTATCTAATCAAATTCTTAACAAATTAAATTTTAGAATGAGATTAATAACAAAATGTGAATTTAGGTAGAACTAAGGATTTATGATTAAATAGGTTTTAAATAATAAAATACTACTCAGTCTCAGTAATCAAATCTTTTTTTTTA
The DNA here is from genome assembly GCA_036478875.1 of Promethearchaeia archaeon. Taxonomy (GTDB): domain Archaea; phylum Asgardarchaeota; class Lokiarchaeia; order Sigyniarchaeales; family SOKP01; genus Loki-b32. The sequence goes on from JAZGEW010000159.1 coordinate 7,854, forward strand.
TCATTTATCTTCAATTAAATCTTTATAGAAATCATCATCAATATATTTTTCTCCTTTTACTTCCTTATACATGAAATAAGCACTTAGAATTGCTCCAAACAATAAACCAATAAATACACCTGAAATAAGTGAATATGCTAGATAAACTAAGAAGTAATAAAAATAAAAAAGCAAAATCCACTGATATAAACTAATAAATATAGAAGAAATTATCGCTCCAACAATTCCTACAATTATACCAAATTTTAAAATTGATTGATCTTCTCGCCGATTTTTTAAAAAGAAAATTACACCAAAAACTGTTCCTAATAAATATTCTAGGTCAGCAAAAAGAAAGTAACCTCTATAAACAACAACTCCAACTGCTAATGATATAATCGAAATGATTATATAAGATACGACACTAACCAAAACTGAAATTACAATACCTGTATAGACATTCTTTTCTCTGGCTTTATTAAGTAAGTAGGTGAAATATGTAATTTTAATCACTTAATTTTTTAGAATCCTTATTAAAATTTTGGGTAAATTTAGATAATAAAAAAACTATAATATAAGAAAGTTATTAATCTATTTTGCTAACTGTCAGTACCAGGTATATCTTTACCTTTTGTTATTACTTTTGTTATTACTTTTTTTACTAGTTTTGTCGGATCCACTAGATTTTTAAGACCCTGTACTGCGGCATCCCCTGCCTGTCCAAGAATATCTCCACCAATCGCACCTCCACCAATCAATTCTTCTGCAATAACCCCCACTGCTGGAGTTAATACTACTGAAACAATTGTTGTTACTGCTGCTACTGCTATGACCTTAGCGATTTTTATCGCAAGTGGACTACCATCTCCTTTCTTAGCCTTTTCATCATCTCCTACAGCTTCTAAAGATCTTTTAAGTCCCTTTATTAATCTGTTTAAAGCATCTTCTTTCTTCTCTTTCTTGCCTTTGTAATAAACACCGTCCTTGTAGGCAGACTCTAAGAATTTTGTCAATGATTTATATTTTTCAATTTTTTTATAACCATTCCAATCTTCTTCTTTGAAATTTGTTAAAATAGTATTACATGGCTTTCCGTTAGCTACATTGAATACATAGATTTTTGGTTCTTTTTTATCACTTAAATAAATGGCTTCATAAATAAAATCTCCAATTTCTTTCTTATTACCTATTAGTATCCTAAAATTAATTTTATCTGTATTACCAATCAAGCCCTTAGAAAATTTTGCTAAAGCCACTTTACCTTTTTTTGCTTTTTTTTCTTCCTCCATAATGGTATCAGAACGCTTTTCTTCAAAATAATCATTCAGAACATCAAAAGCGTCTTTAAATACTTTTTTGGCCTTATCAATCTCTTTTCCCATAAATTTCACTCCTAAATTATTAATAAGTTTAGTTAATTCGCGTCAAATTAAATATTAAAGTTAGAATATTTATGTTTATGTCTTTTTAAGGGACACCTAAGGAACACCTATTGAAAGATAAGTCGGAAGAAAAAGTGGTTTTTTAATTTGAGGGATTTTAAGATTTTCCTTTAACACTTTAAGCATTACTACATTACTTTGAAACCTTAAAAAATTCATCCTTTTAAAAGCTTGATTTAAGGAATAATCTTTTATAGATGAGATGCACAATAAAAGACCTAATGAACGATGTGTTGCAGCTTTCATTATCTTGTCAATTAAATAAACATAAGCAAGATGTACATCTCTCATATTATCAAATTTATCTTCATCAATAAAAATTTCGTGAATTATGCCAATTTTTATTTTAATTCCAAATTTAAATGAGTAAATATTTTGATGAGTAATAACAGCACCTCCAACAATAATACCCTCTTTTTTCATTATAATATAGGTTGGTTTATTTTGGGTAGCAGGAACCTTTATTCGCGCCCATTTAAATTTAGATTTACTGTATCCTGGATATCCATCATGATGTTTTGGAATTAATTTATTAGCCATTCTCATATATTCAGCATGCTTCTTATAGTAATTAATTTCATAGGATACATTATTAAATGAGGTTTTAAACATTATTCTTATTCTATTTAAAAATCGGGGGAAATATGAGAGTAAAAAAAGAGCAGGGAAAAAAAAAGACATCCCATAAATATTTTTAATGAGATGGGGAATATTTGGGAATTGAATAAAAATATAATCTTTATCAAAATCTATATAACCAAGTCTTTTATAAAGGAATTTTCTAGCCTTTCCGTTAATTCCAGTTAAAAGCATTGAGAAATCGCACCCTTTTCTTTTCATATAATTAATTGCCATTTCCATCAGTCTTGTTGCTATTTTCTTCCTAGTATAATCAGGATGGCAGGATACATCATTTATATCTCCTACTAAATACTTTTTACTCCCAATAGGTACTTCTTCTATTAGATTTGCATATACTGCGCCAACTATTTTCTTTTTATCAACGTCTTCAGCAATTTGACACATTTCAGGCTCAAATCCAGGTGATTGGATGTATCTCCAGATCCAATTTTTAGACGTTCTTACAGTCCCTACACCATTTTGTTGGAAAGTAACGTTAAATAGATCCACTAATTGCTTCTCATCGCCTTCTCTATAATGTCTAAATATGATGTTTTCCATTAGATAGTTTCTTCGTTATAGTTATTTTTTAATAATTATTTAGGAAAAATTAGCTTTTTTAAGCAAGATTCCTATACTTAAATATATAATTAAAACTTACATAATAATTATAGAATTAATATTCTCAATAACACAAATGTAAATTGAGTTAAATGAGTGAAAGAATAACTGGTATTCTCGATAGCTTAAAGAGCATAAAGGGAGTTCACGGAGCTGCTCTAATTGAGAAATTTGGATTAATAAAAGGTAGTGCTCTACCTGGTTGGGTGGATCCTGAAGTTGTTGCCGCAATGGTAACATTAATATTGAAAGCTAGCCAGAGAGCAACTAAAGAACTGGAACAAGGACAATTTTATAGTGCAATTATAGAATCTGAAAAAGGAAAAATCCTTTTTAGTGAAATTAAAGGAAACATTTTAACTATAATTACCACTCGTGAAGCAAAATTAGGTATAATTAACTTAAAATTAGATGCTGCTAGCTCAGCACTTGGATCATTGATATAATTTTTTTATTCTTTTTTTTGAGAGTATGATCCTTAAGATTTAGTTCATTATTTTATTTTTTCTAATAGACTAGGAGAGATAAAAATGGGACAATCCAACCTATTAGCAACTCGCATTCTTATATTTTCAATAGTTCGCATCCCATAT
>JAZGEW010000160.1:0-17946 GCA_036478875.1 Promethearchaeia archaeon
AAAGCAGTGAATTAATTAAAAATTTAAGAATATTATTTTTAAAATAAATGACTATATACGAACTGAGTATTATCTCTACTACCGGGTTTCCTTATTTCAATACAATAGTTAAACCTATACCAGAAGGTGTAAAAATCTTTCTTAGGTTTTTTGATTTTTCTAAAAGTAAGCCTATAGTTCAAGATCAATTAGATTTGAATTCAAAATTCGATCTTTCTGCTGGTTTAATATCAGCACTTTTTGAATTTGCTCGAAATATTGATAAAAAAATAGAAGTACTTGAATTCAAGCCTAAAAAAGAAAAAGATACGCTTAAAAATGTTAATAACAAAAGGAAATATCAAGGAGATGTTTTAATCACAACACAAACAGAATCCTTTCTATTACATAGATCAGTTAGAGAAAAAATAAAGCTTATTTATACTAATTTTATAAATTCTAAAATTCCTCTTGATTCTGCGGATACTGTTTATGAAAATGAAGAAAAAAAAATAATAGGTATTCTAACAGATTCAAAAGCAAGACAAAAAATATCAAAATATCAAAATGATATAAAACGTAGAGCAAATGATTTTTTGAGTGAAATGAAAGATTATGGTTTATGGGGTATTTGCATAACTTCTTTTGATCTTTCTCCAATAGTTAGTTTTGGGAAAAAATACTCATTGGAAAATGTACATGATCTTTTAAGACACATTGGATATATTCCTGAGATAGTTCCATTGGATTGGATTTATAGACAATCATTTTTCTCTGAAGAACAAATTCAAGTATGCATTATCAAATCAGATGTTGGAACTACAGTTGAGAATATTTTATTTGAACCTTTCTTTTATTTACTTTTTGCTGATCCTCAGAGTTATTTTGGTGAGTTTCCAGCAAAACTCACCTCTGCTTTTAATGCCATTCTTAGTTAAAGGAACCAGAATAAAAGAAATTCAAGAATAGGATTAAAGAAAATAAGATAAATAAATATTAAATTTAAAAATTCTTATTTTATTGATTTAACAGCAGCTTTAATTATCTGAAATAATGAATCTGGTTGTAGTGAAGCACCCCCAACTAAACCTCCATCGATATTTTCTTTATTAAATAAATCTTCAGCATTACTAGGTTTAATTGAGCCCCCATATTGTATTCTTATTGAGTCAGCAGTCTCCTTATCAAATTTTTGACTCAAATGATTCCGAATGAAAATGTGTATTTCTTCTGCTTGTTCTGGAGTAGCAGTTTTTCCTGTCCCTATTGCCCAAATTGGTTCATATGCTATAATAATTTGTTTTAATTCTTCTTTTGTAAGGTCTTTAAATGTTTCATTAATCTGATATTCTATTTTGACCTTTGTTTTTCCCGCTTCTTTTTCTTCTAGGTGTTCTCCAATACATACAATTGGTTTTAAATTTATAGATAAAGCTTTTTTAAGTTTTTTATTAATTAAGGTATCTGATTCTTTAAAAATATCTCTTCTTTCACTATGACCAAGAATGACATATTCTACTCCAATTTCTTTTAAAAATTGAGGTGAAATTTCCCCCGTAAAAGCTCCCTTATCTTCAAAATACATGTTTTGTGCTCCTAATTTGATATTTGTATCTTTTAAAATCTCAAAAGCCCTAGATAAAACAGTAAAAGGGGCAGCTATTACTATGTCAACAGTATCAATTCCTTCTACTTGTGGAATTAAACGTTCTAGCATTTCTGTTGTTTCATTGGGGGTTCCTCTATTCATTTTCCAATTTCCACCAATTATCGGTTTTCTCAATTTTTTTACCTCTGAAATGTTATAATTTTAAAATCATTAAAATTACGCTATAATTCAACTATAGAATGAGTCTATAAAATTCTAACGAAAAATTATAAAAAATTTTCAAGTAAAAAGAAAAAATTAATCGGTTTTAGGAAGTTTTTCAGATAATTTTGTTATTTCTAACAATTTTTTTACTTCATTTACATCGGGATTCATAATTGCGGGTAATCCTAATTGTGTGCGGCGCCTCTCTATAGCTGGTTGCATAGGAATTGCTTTACCATGTTCTAAAACAGTTGATGCTTGACCCGTGTAATGCGTCGGGGCTTCTCCTCTCTCTACACTCATATTTTTTAGAATTGTAAAGATCTCTGTAAGCTCAACCTTTTGGGGGCAAACTTCGTCACAAGTATCACATACTGTACATCCCCAAATATTAAATGCATTTTCTGGACCAAAGATCTTTTCCTTTAATCCCAATAAAGCATCAAGTATTAATCTTCTTGGATTATATCTACCTTCAGTAACTTGTGCTACAGGACACGCACCACTACAAGTAGCGCATTGATAACAATATGCAAGTGTATTGCCAATATCATTACCAAGAATTTGATTTCTAAAATTAAAATCTATAGTTGCCATTTGAGATGATCCGTTTGTTTTAATATTATATAGTATAACTTATTGTCGATTTTAAAATTAATTCTTTTAAATACAAGTTTTTAATTAGAAATTTTATTTATTATTCAACTATTTTTATCAATTTTCAAGAGAAGTTGATTTTAAATTGTAAATGAAATTAATAAAAGCAATTAAATATTTATTCACTAAATAATATTTTAAACCAAGCTTAACAGCAAATTATTTTAAAATTGAGATGAAATGACAAAAATAGAAGAACTAAAAGAATTTGGATTTGAAATTACGGAGGAAATGAAGCAAGGTAAGGTTGTTCTGGATGTATATACTACATGGTGTGGTCCCTGTCGCTTTTTAAGTCCAATCTTAGAAAAGTTGAATGAGGAAGGCTTAATAATATTATTGAAAGAAGATCTCGATCAAAACAAACCTCTTGGAGAAAAATTTGGAATTACTGCAATACCTACACTCCTCCTCTTCAGTAATGGTGAACTCTTGAATCAACCCATAGAGGTTGAAGGACAATTACTTGTAAGAAATGGAATTATGGTAGGCGCAGCTGGAGAACAAGTTCTTAGAGAAATAATTGAAAAAATGTAAGGAATAGCCTCAATTTAATATAATTTTATAAATAAAATTTATATTTCTTTTTCTGCAAGATTTTTTAAGTCTTATATTAATTTTTAAAAGATCACCAGTTTTTTTAGTTGTGAGTGTTGTATAAAAATAGTTGTATTAATTAATAGAAATTAATCTAATTTGTTAAAAAATTAAAAGAAATATGATTGTCTAAATTTAGAAATTATTATGAAATCATACAAATAATCTATTAATCAGATTAAAAATTTTTTATTTAATGGATTTTTCCAATATTTAATTTAATATAAGATGTCATAATAGAACTATGAATTATTCGAGGAAAGATTTAATTCAAACGGAAGCAACGATGAATCAAATGCGTAACAGCATTTATATTCTAGCAAAATTCATGGAAAAAAACGGTGTTCTTGATTTGAAAGATAAATTAAGAAAAATGGGACAAAACATGGCTAAAACTTATATTCGATACTGGAAACCAACAAATTATGTTAGTATTTCGAATATAAAAGATGTTATAGCAACTATTTATCAAAAAGTACTTAACAGTTCTACTTCAATTGAAATAAATGATGTGGAGAATTTAATCAGAGTTCAAGATTATAGATGTGCATTATGTAAATATCATTATGATGATATAGAAATTGCTGGTTGTGAAATAATATTAGGAATGGTGTCTGAAATCATTTCTCTTATCAATAAAGAATCTAGTGATCCATCTTCTCTATTTTTAGAACCTTATGAAATAAAAGAGTCTCGAGCATTTGGAAACAAAACGTGTGTTCAATTATACAAATATAAAACTGGGAGGCGTTCCTAAAAATGGGAGCATTTCAGTGGTTATTGAAGAAGATAACAAAAGCATTTGGGCGTTCTACAAACGCTTTATTTTATACCTTACTTTATAGAGAGATTCTTAAAGAGATTAATGAGATTACTAAAAATGAAGAAGAGAGCCTAATTATCCTAAGAGAAATAGGAAAGAGAGCCACTTATGAATCTTGTGAACGCCATTCAAGTATTTTTAAATTTATGCCAGGATCTCCTAAGAAAGTTCTGGATTATTTCGAGATTCTTTGGGTAGTTGTATTTGGAAGAGAACTAGAAGATTATTCCTATGAAGAAATATATAAAGAGGGTTCAAAATATAATGATTATGTATTAAAAATCAATCAGTGTCCAATCTGTGCTGATTATGGTGAAGATAAGGAAGATACTTTTGCTTTTGAAAAATTAAAAGATAAGAATACTGAAGGTTTAGCCTGTGGACTTTGTGGAATGCTGGAAACTGTGGCAAATTTTATATTAAAGATCAAAAGAAATGACTATAGGATTCAAATAGTGGAACAAACATGTATTACTAAAGGGGGAGATTCCCTGCGATTTATCTGTAAAATCCATGATTTAAAAGGATGGAAAGAACTTATGGATTCAAAAATTCAAGAAAGAAATGTATTAGGCAAATTTTTTGCAGAGACTATTGAAGAAGAAGAAATTGTTCAAGAAACAAAACTAGATATTATTGACAAACTACAAGATATTATATCTATTGACAAATTAGAGGAATATCTTGATGAGCCGTTAGAAGGCATAAAGGAAAGAGTTTCTGATATTATTAGAGATAAACTGAATATGGAACCTAAAAATTTCTTCGACTACTTCCGTAATTACGAAGATGATATGATTCGCATTATTGGATATCTCGGAACTCATATTTTGAATGAATATGGTGGATTATTGGAAAAGTTACTTAAGAATGAATGGTTTGCAAAAGTTTTTGGATACATCTTTAAACAATTTAAAGAAATGACGCTATTATTTATTCCATTAGACGTAATACGTGATTATAATGAATTATTGGTCAGTTTTCTTGATGATCTAGCACCCTCAGAAATGGTTGATAATGTGAAACAATTTACAAGTAAAGATACAATTAATTATCTCTTTGAGGGTGCTCAAATGGCTCTAGAAAATTTAGGCATCGATTTTTCCGAATTAAAAGACAATGTTTGGGAAGAATTAAAACAAGAACGTGAGAACGGCTTAATTTCTTCAGAAACATCAACAATTGAAAGGACACGTGACAGAGTACCACAAATAATCAATATAATGCAACAAATTTTAATGATAATAAATGATATTCTAACATTACCTATAAGAGTACTAATATCTGAAAGTCATTATGGATTAAAAACAGCGATTAATTCAGTGGTATCTGAAGAAGAAGGTCTATATGGGTCAATACGTGGGAAACTTGATAATATCTTTGACCAAATTCAGGAAATACGAAAATAAGGCTATGGCACTTAAATAAAGTGATTTCATACTCCAATGATTCAATCTTCTTCTGGACTCCATTTTTCTTCTATCTGTTCTGGAGTCATACCATTAAACCAACTCTTAAAATCTCTTTTAAAGTTAGAGGGATAGTAAGGTTTTTTAAAAATGAAGGTATATATATTTTTTAGACTCATACCTTCTTTTCGCATTGTTATTGTTTTATTTCTCCGATAGTTTAATAAGATCTTATTTCTGCCTCCAAAATTGTGTTTATACACACTTACTATTGTATTTAATGATAATCCACTAATTTCCGCAATTTTATTATTTGGAATTTCTTTGATTGCCCATTCCTCCCATTTGGTTTTAGGAATGCCGCAGAATTTTACTTCAGTGTTAAGAAGTCTCTCGCTTTTCTTACTTGTATCTAATTCCCGTGAATCAATCCAAAATTCAAAATCTAATTTATTACCCTTTTTCCACCATTTATAGATCCATCCTTCTTTAGAATGGGGGGATGATAGAGTATCATAGATTTTTTTATCTGAAAAACCTATATAGATTAATGCCTCTACTACTGGTTTAAGAAATAATCTCTGAGCATTTACCCAATTCCCACATTCTTCAATAATTCTCCTTCGCAGCGTGTTTTCGCCTATTTTGAAATTCATAAAATCATTACAGTACAATTTATTTAAAATTTCAAAGATTTTCTTTTGAGTACATCCTAAAGTAATCATTCCTGCAATGTCATATAACGGAAGAAAAATATAGGGAAGACCCCCTTGACCCCCTCCACACTCATTTAGCCCAATGCTAATATAGTTATGTTCCGCTATGAGCTGAATTTCCCTTTTTACAGCTGTTTCCAAATATTTGTGAAATTCTAAAACAATCACATCAAAATAATATGTTTTGAGTCTTTGAATAATTTTTTTTAACAGCTTAATTTGTACCTTCATATTAGAAGACTGAAAGGACAAATGAAGATCCTCAATACTATAGCCCATATCTTTCAATGCGATAATAATTACTTTATTTAACTTTGTTGGGGGATTATCTCTATATCCTTTCCGATAATGTATAAATTGTTCGACTGCCTCTATAGTATGGTTTATAAGTCGAATATCCTCAGTAGAACGGGTATATCCATAATATCCTCTATTTTGATACCGAGCATCAGGAAATTGTTTCTTACATCTGATCTCATAAGTAAGAGCCTTATATTCTCGATATTTCTTCACTAATTCGAAAAATTTATCCTCTTTAGTTATATAATCTTTACCCCCAAATAGATCAATGATTTTTAATTGTATGGTTTTCCTAATGAAAGTTTTTTTATAAATTGGAAATTTAATTAATTCAATAATACGTTCTAATACAATATCAGCATATTTTAATATCATTAAATATATATCGTCATCTTTAGATTTCCTTAAAATCTCTTGTCGCACATAATTATAACCTTTTAATGCTAATTCATCTTTAGTTACTAGAATCTTAACTGTCTCATCGTGCTTTTTTAATCTATACATACTATCATCAAATTTAGAAGAAACTTGATCTCCTGATTCGAGGCTTATTTGAGGACCCTGGGATGTGTCATATATTTGATCATTTCCAGATCCATTATTTATATTGTCAAGTAAAATATTCGTTGAATCATTTGAGCAGGAGATCTTTTGAGACCCAGGATTTCTACAATAATTCTCTCCATTTAAATTATTCTTTTTCTTAGAATTTACTCCCTTTTTTTCATTTTTCTCATTCATATAGGCTCAAATCGTCAATTTATTTATTTTTTATCTATTCTTAATTTATTTGGTAATGGAACAAAACAACCCTTAAAATCGAAATACATCTCAATATATGTTTAAGCAATTCTTTTTAAAAATCCATATTTTTTTCTTCATTGTTCATAACGTTTATATAAAATTTTCTAAATTTAAATTTATGCCATCTTGTGCTAATGTTTGTTAATAAAAGTTAGTATTTTCCATTCATACGATTTTGTCTTTATAAATAACTTAAAAATCTTTCATGAAATTTTTCTTTTCCAAATATTTTATAAAAATTATAAATAAAAATGGATGCAGAATACCTTACACTACTATAATATACTGATCTGAAATAGCTTATAAGGTTTTTTCCTAGGAACAAAAATACTGTTGCACGTATACATTGACTTTAATTTTTCAAAATTTTATTCTAAAGGTGATGGTCTTTTAATGATATTGTGTTTTTTTTTATCTTTGATTTTTGAAAAAATGAGATTCTAATATATTTCATATTAATTAATGATTATTATGTAACAATCATTTTAAAATCCCAATCAGGGGGATTGGGAGTAGAGAATCCATGTTGTTGAAATTAATTATTAACCTACTATTATGCTTTACTCTTATTTTTGTCGCCAATTTTTACCGATAAAAATAATCTATTAGTCCGTTAATAGAGGAAACATTAATTCTACATTTTTTTGATTGGTTTGAATAATTGTATTGACATACTTAACCCGTTATAGATATTTTATAGATTAATCAATAGCTTAATAACAATCTAGCAATAAATTTAAAAAGGAAAACGGAATATATCTACTGAATAACCAGAAAGGAGGTGAGAAAAAGTAGCAGAAATTAGAGTTTATATTGACGACAATTCCCGACAAAAGATTGAAATAATCATACATCGAGAAAAAAACCAAAAATATTATGAGTTTCTACAAGAAATAATAGAGCTCTGGCAAATTTGAAAAAATAAATTTAATCAAGATGGAGATATAATAATAAAATGTATAGTAATAAAACATTAAAGTATAGATAATAAGAATTAAATATAATGAGGCGATATTTTGTTAGACAAAGACCAAATTGATATGATTGTAAAAGAGTTAATTAAAAATGGCTATGTTTCAATTGGTTTACATAGCGGTCTTTTTGAAATGATTGAACAAATTGCTATCAAATTAAACTATATTAAACCGAGCATTTCTGATAGAATGGAATCTGGAATAGACTTAGAAGAAGAAGACCATTTTTTAGTTCAGGATGAAATATGGAAACTTGTTTTAGAAGGAAAATTAGCACCTGGAATGAACAAAATGAATCCATGGTTTCCAAATCTTCATTTCACCGAAAAAGGAAAAGAACATAGAGAAAAATTAATTCAAGAAGATGTAAAGGAAAATTAATTGTAATCAAATGAAGGTGAAATTAAATAAGTAATATTAAAGATAGTTGTGCAGTTTTAAAAGATTTTATTAATTAAATTAACCAAATTTCAAAAAATGAAATATAACCACGAGACTAATCACAGTTTTTCACCACCAATCAAATTTTGGAGATCAATTGAGCATTTATTTTTAAAATTTCCATTCTGTCTGTATAGCAATAAATATGACTCAAGGCGCTATTTGATTGACTTCTATGAGGAAAGAACAAAAGAAATGTTTGTTGTTAATGACGATGATACTAATTTGGGTGACGAGACAAAAAAACAGAGCTTTAAAATAATTACTATTTTGAAATTATATCATAATTAAGAAATATTAAAATATGAATAGAATGTTTGATAAAATCTTAATTCTCTGTTTATTTAAATAATTTGATCTTAGATTAAGATAATAGATTCTTGGGTGTTGGAAAAATGAGTCAAAATAATTTTTTTGATGAAAGAGAAATTCGCTTTATTTTTGATATATTTTTAAAAAAATTTAAGATGAATTATTCTGAATTCATTGAATCGGAAGATAATCTTCAAAAAAAAGAATATATAATCAGAGAATTCTATTCTATTTTAAGTAATGAATATGATAAATTAAAAGAACAAAAAAAGATATTTCTTAATATTTCTAACTTTTTAGATGAATTTAAAATTCTCATTGAAGATTCTGTTAACATTTATACTGATTACCTAAAATTATCTGAAAAATGGAAAGTTTATTCAAAAATACCTTCAAATTTAGAGAAAGTTTTTCAAATATTCAGATTAATTTCAGGAAAATCAACATACTATAGGTATTTTCATATATTAAGGACTTTTTATGTGAATGGGGATAAATATATTACTAGAAAAGAATTAGAAGGTAAAATTTCTCACATTCTTGGCAATTCCATAAAAAATGTCCAACATGACTTACGCAACTTAAGAATAAATGGATTAATTAAAAGAAGTGGATTAACATACCATTTAACAAAATTAGGTACCAACTTTTTTAATTCCATTTTAAGGTTGGAAAAAGATTTACAACCAGATCTAATGGATCAAATATCTCGTGCTATATTAATACATTCAGTTTATGAAGATGAAGGTTTAGATATAAAATCTTACCGTCAAGTACAACAATTGGGATTTTTGATTAAAGAAATTATTCAAGAATGGATCGAAAGAGAAGAAATCTTAGATTGGATTGTTTATCTAGACAAGTTTGATCAGATCATTAAAGATCTTGATCATTTTACTAATAAATATGAAGATGATCCCAAAATACAACAAATATTATTAAAAACAAAATCTGAAATATCATTTGAATTTTCTAGATATCACAAAGTTGCGATTTATTTATTAAAACAGAACTTGTCATTGATTGACAGAGGATTTTATCCAAAAAGAATAAAGGAATGTTTAAATCTATTTAATTTATCAAATTGGGTGCAATTAGAAAATATATTTAAATATGAAGCTCTAGAAACAACACTGACACAAGATGAATTTAATTATATTGAAATTATTGAGAATCAAGTTCACAACGATAACAACGATATTCTTATTGATTCAAATGATTCAATTGAGACGGAGATCATTAATGTCTCGGATGCTATTCAAGTATTAGAAAAAATTATACCAAATTTTCGAATATTTGGTAGAAGATTATTATTACTTTATAAAAAAAGGAATTATCTATCTGAAATTTTAAATTTTTGGAATTTAAAATGGACTCCTGCGGCATTATTTATAGGAAATTTACCAACAATAGTAAATAAATATCCGGTATTTTGTCTACCTATAAAAAAATCAATAAAAATGGATGAATATTTAATAAAGGAGAGTATTATTTGTTCTACATCAAAGGGTGAGGAAAAATGATAGTCGATATTGAGGATGAATTGAAGGAGGAAATCCAATTTTTTATACGATGTTTAATATTTGATGGAGGAACAGGAATTAAAATAAGTAAGTTTAGAGCATTATATGAAGATAATTATTCAATTATATATGAAAAATCCAAAAAAGTATTTGAATTTTTAGGTATTGAGTTAAGAAACAACGAGTTTGACGATACCTTGTTTCTTGTTCCTTATAAAGATTTCTTTACACAGTTAGAAGATTTTAATTTATTAAAAATGTTTCAAGTATTATCCCAAAAACAAAGAGAGATCTTGACGAGAATATTATCTTTACTTATTTCAGAGGGAAAGGATGAGCCAATATCTAAAGAGAAAATTAAGTTAGAGTTAAACAATTCATTTGGTATCATATATACTGAGAGAGAGTTAAAGGAACTCGATAAATTAGGATATATAAAATTAATAAGAAATAAATTTATTGACGTAGGGTGGAGATTAAGAAATAGCCCTGAACTTAAAAAATTTTCTGAATATTTTATAAGTAATATTGAAGAAATTGAAGAAAATATTAAAAAAAAATAATATTTGGGTGGGTTAATTGAAGATTGTAATAAAAAGATTGACCATTAGAAATTTTCGCCTATTTGATGATATTCCAAGGACATTCAAATTTGATGGTGGTTTTACTCAAATAATTGCAAATAATGGCAAAGGAAAAACTTCTTTATGGTTAGCATTGAAAATTGGGTTAACTGGAAATATTCCCAGAGAAATGGGGCGAAAATCTGAAAATGGAGTAATCCATTTTCCTCAAGACCAAGATAAAGAAAAAGCTAAAGAAATTCAAGAGAATTCAAAAGCAGAAATAGTCATTGTTCTTAATAATGAAAAAGAAAATGGATTTCGACCTTTTTATTTGTTAGATCGAGAAGATGATGAAATTACTATTAAAACTGTAATACCCGCTAATGGAAAAATTAAATATTATGTAAACGGTAAAAATTGGGATAGGAACGTTTTAAGAGATGTATTAAGCAAGTTATCCATAAATCCAAATAACCCATTTTTATTTTTAGAACAAAATAAAACGACTTCCTTAATAGAAAGTGGTCCAATTGGATTAATGGAAGCTTTAGAAGATTCATTAGGTATTAAAGAAATCAGAAAAAATTTAGATGATGCATTAAACTCTTATGAAGAATCTAAGCAAGAATATAATAATATTCACCTAGATATAAATAAATTAAAATCTGAAGTTGATCTTTTAAAAATTGAATATGATAGATATCAAAAATTTACTCAGCTAATTTCTGAAACCCAAAATCATGAAAGTGAACGGATTTCAAGAATTTTTTATAATATTTGTGGAGATTTAAATACATATAAAAATGATTTAAACTCTACAAGGAATAAAATTCAATTTATAACAGAAGAAAATCAGAATTATTCAGATTCACTCATCAAGATTGATGATAAGATAAAAATTAAAAATAAAAAAAAAAATGAAATATCAGATGATTTAGAACATTACTTAATAGAATTAGGAAAATCAGAAGAGGGAAAGAAAAAAGAAGAAAAAAATTTGGATAAAATCCAAAAGGAATTAGAAACTATTGATGATTTGAAAAAAATTAACAAGTTTGAGCTAAAGGAAAGAAAAGATCATTTAGAAAGCAAATATTTAAAATTCCATGATTTAATAAAAAATAAGGATGAAAATATAAAGGTTCTAGATGAGGATATTAGAGCTTTAGAAAAAGGAAAATCAATAGGTCCTGAAAATTCCCAAAAGTTTTTAAAAATATTAAAAGATAATGACATTCCCTCTGAATTATTAATAAATACAATTGAATTATATAATTCAATTTCTCCTAGTCAAAATATTCTTGAAACAATTCAACTATTCGAATCTATTGTAGATCAAAGTAGATGGGCAATTCTTATATTTGGAAACAGAGGTATGTTTAATGAAGCTATAAAACTTGCTAAGAAACATTATTTTAATAATTTTTTAATTCAAATAGAGACTGATCTTAATGAAGCTGACAAAGTGCAATTTCAATATAGAGATGTTACTTTTATCGTAAAATATAAAATCGTAAGGAATTATTTGAATTATCTTTTACGTGAATTCGAGAAATTAGATGTAGACAGTAAAGAAGGACTATTAAGAGAGAATACAGCAGTTAAATTCTTTAAACTTGATCCTACTACTTTAAAAATAGATCGTGTAAACAGATTAAATGAAATCAAGCAAGAGAAAAAAAGATATAGAGATGAAATTAAAGAATTAAGGAAGGAATTTAAAACAATAAAAAATACAAAAGAAAAAATCTCTAAACAAATTAATGAACTGGAGAAAATCAATGAAGAAGAAAAACTTAACATTGAAAAAGCTGGCTTATTCGATGAAATTGAGAATTTAAATATAAAAATAAAAAATCATAAAGAGAAACAGAAGATATTCAATAAAGAATTAAAAAATCTTGAAGATGAATTAACTTCTTTAACTGAAGAAAAAACTAAAAATGAAATAATTTTAGAACAAAATTCAACAAATCTAAATGAATCAATTAATGTGGAAGAAGAAATAACTCAAAAAATAAGTTCTCTTGAAAATAAAAAGAGTAAAATTGAGAAAGAAGATGAAGATTTAATTTCTGATTTTCCTAATCCTCGAGAAGTCAATATTCTAGATGAATTGTTAAAGAAATTGAGAAATGAAATTAAATTAATAGGAGAAATAAAAGAAGAAGCAGTTAAGGATTATGATCGAAAATTTGAGGCATTTAAAATAATGAGTAAATCGGTAAATAAAGCGTATGATGACCTTCAAAAAAAGATTGAAGATGTTAAAAATTATCAAGAAGAATTCAAGAATTTTATAGATAAATCAATAAAACAATTTCAAAAGAATTTCTCAACTTTTCTTAATAGGATTAATTATGATGGAAGAATTATGAGAAAAGTTTATAGATTTGAAGGTAGAAGAAGAAAATTAAAAGAAATTGAAGAATTACCTGATCTAGTGTTAGATAAGGATACAATATATGGAATTGATATTAAAATGAAAAAACCAGAAGATAGGTCATTCGTGAATTTTTTTGATAGAAGAGGTAAAGTATCATCTAGACATTCGGGAGGGCAAAAGGCTTTAATGATGTTAGCATACTTATTAGCTATTCAAAAAACCATTGGATTTGAAACTAATTTTTATATTTTTGATGAGCCTACACCCCAATTAGATGAGATTAATAATACATTTATTTTGAAGCTATTTAGTGAAATCGATGTACAAATAATTTTACTCACTCCTAATCCAATGCCCCCAGATTATTTCGATGAGATAATAGCCATAATTGATCAAAAGATAAAGAAGATACCATCAAATATTTTAAATGATATTTTGCAAAATGATATTGGAAATTTGGATTCTGTATTAAAGATTAATAAAAATGATGTGTAATTCAATTAAAAATGAATTTAATTATCAAGTTAATTGCATTTGTCAAGAGAAAAATGTTGTCTTTAAAGTTATAAAGACTGAAGAAACTATAGTTGATACTGATTTTATACATAAGAAAGATTTAGTTATAAGAGGACAATTCTGCGGTAATTGTAATAATATTATTAGATTGAAATCTAAAAATATAGTTGCGGATGAAGTATTTTTCAATAATATCCCTAAAACATTTAAGATTCAAGTATTAGACTATGAAGTAAAGAAATTATTAAATAAATTCAGTAATCAAAACACAATATTTTATGAAACTTTTATAGTGAAGCTAAAATCTGATTATATAAAAGTCATAACATTCCTCTGGAAGAACGGTATTATTAGAATATATCGAAAGAAAAAAAATCCAAAACTTACATCTCCCTCAGAACTTAAGAGTACTATTAACGAAGATTTAAAAAGAACATTTATTAGAAATGGTTATGAAATTCAGAAGATTCAATTAACAGAGAAGGGTCGAAGCCTTCTAAAATATAAGATGAAATGGGATATTAATCATCACAAAGATGAAATAAAAAGAGAAATTGAAGATATTCTAAGCAAGAGACTAAAATTTTTTGATAAACACATTTCAATTATTCAAGATTTCAGAATTGAAAAAATTTTATGTATTCTAAATGCAAGAGACTTAATCGAGGGAAGAAGAATAAAATTTGGGAACTTAAGTTTAGATTTAATAAATAACAAGGATGAAGTTTTATTAATTTTGAATATTTTAATATCAATTATAGATAAAATATACAATAAAAAATTAGTTTCACTCAAGGAATTATTTTTAAAAAAACTAAATATTCACAGATGGATAAGATCATTATTGAGATCTATATTTAATTGTGATTTAATCTTATTTAACATTTTTAGAGAACCATTCAAAGGAGAATCAAAAACCAATGTTATTTTTCTTGAATTACAAAATTATATTTTAAACATTTTTGAACCTGATTTTAAAAACTTCATTGTAAATCTACTGAAGTCCTATATCGAAATCGATAATATATGGGAAGAAAGAATTCCATCTAGAGTCAAAAAAAATGTATTTAATAATTTTAAAAATAATGCCATTAATTTATATGGACTTTCTGCCTTTTTAGCAAAAGAAAATTTTAATGCGTTAATAAAAGAAAACAAAATATCCGAACTCATTAGCTATACATATTTTGGGGCAATTTCCAAAATAATTTGTTATGAAAAAAATTGGACTGATTTATTTAACAAATTTTATCCTAAGATTAAAAACTCTAATGATTTTCATAGAAAATTTAAATCTCTAAATTTTATAAGAATCTTTGTAGCACATAAAACTGAATTAAAGGTAGATATCATCTTACAATTAAATCAAGCGAATTTAGAACTTTCAGATATTTTAAATAAATTTTATTACTATCAATATCCATTAAATTCAGAGTAATAATATCTTATAGTTATTAACACATAATGGAGATATTGAAGAAATTAGCTTTGAAGAAATTATAATAATATTGAAATTAAAATATATAGATTTATTTTTCAGTTTGAGCAATATTTAAATCAATTTCAAACATAGTTAAGCATTACTTTTATTATCCTTATATAAAGTCTAAGTTTTTCTTCAAAAACCCACAAATATTAAAGATTTTTCCTTGTAGAGATTATTCTCAATCATTTCTTAATTTTAAAGAATTTTTTGAAAAATGAAAATTGTCTAATTAAATTTTTTTCTTAAAAATTGTCAATTAACTCAGGTTATTTAGAAGATTAAGATTTGTCGAAAAAACCAACAATTATAAAAATTAAGCTTTCGACTTTTTTTATTAAATCTAAATTAATTTGAATTTTCACTCCTAATGGTATATGTTCTGAGTAAAAATCTTTAGACGTTATAGTAATAAATTTTTACCATGCTTAATTCTTCTTATTTAAAATATGAGAAAAGGTCGAAATTAATGAAAGAAATCAAGAAAAAAGAATATAATGTATTTATTAGTTCTACCATAGAGAATGAAAATAGGGTTCTAAGACAAAACGTTAAAGAGAAGTTATCAAAAGCTCAAAAAATAAAACCAATAATGAGTGAATTTCCTACAACGTTTATCAAACCATATGATACTCATCTTGATACTTTTAAAGCTAGCATTAAAGCTGTAGATTCAGCAGATATTTTTGTATTAATTATAAATAAAAATTATGGAAATATTAAACCTGGAGATTTAAAGAGTATTATGGAACTTGAGTGGGATGAAGCTGTTAAGAAAAAGATACCACAAATAATTTTCATTGAAAAGGATGTTGCAAATTTTTATGAATTATATTCTAAACTCAAAAAAAAACCTAGAACAGAGATGTTAAATGTGCTTGAAAAGATGGGTTATGATAACCCAGCAAAATTAATGCATTTTATCCAAACTATAGTTAAATTAAGAAAATCAAAAAAAAGACAAGATAATTGGTATTGGGGTTTTGACATTGAAGATCCTAACAAATTTATAAATATACTTGTACATCAAATTAGATTTTACATTATGCAATTTGAAAATCCTTCTTTATTAAACAAAGGAACAATAGAGATGAAATTAAAAAAAATTGAAAATAGATTTGATATCTTAATTAAAGAAATTCCAGATAAGATTTTCGATTTTCAGCATGAAATCAGAAATTATTCATTTAAAAATAGCAAAGAAAAATTAAAATTATTTATAGAAATTGATGAGCTTTTAGAGGAAATCTTCTCATTAATAACAGATAATTATAAATTTTATAATAATAAATGGGAAGGGCCAATTAGAACAGGCCACAATATTAACTTCGGAGGAGTATTTTTAAGTGGGGGTTTAGTTGATGTTGCTTTTAATTGCCACAAATGTGGAGCGGTTCTATTTGGCGATGCAATTGATGTCCCCCGTCCAAATTTTCATGAAGATTCAATTTCCAAATCTAGAGTATTTGGAGATTCTAGCGTTATTGAATGCAGCTGTGGTGCTGAATTCGAAATAGTTGCAGACAGTTCTCATGGAGATTGGGATATTAATTTTGAAAACGGATATAACCAACCAGATGAGTTTTATTATAAGGTAGAATCTGATTTTGAATTAGAAGCAGATTATGAGGATTACACAGAAGAAAAACATGATTGATTTTAATCGATCTTGGAGTTGCTAATGTTATACTCAATAACAACCAATTCAAACACTACTTAGTTGTCAACTTTGAATTCTCTCATTTAATATGTTCCTTAACTATATCTTTAATATAACTGTTTTGAGTATGGTTTATCCTCCTCAAGCTTATTTGTAAAACAGGCAAAACTTGAAGGTAAAGTACTCCCTTTTTTACTTCTAAAATTCAATATTTGTCTCCATTTAAATTCACTCCCTTATCTCTAAAACTTTTTAATTTTCATAATAAATTTTGTTCATAGATTTGTTGTGTTGATTTTTGTACTTTTGAAAAATCTTTATACTTGTCAAGGAAATCATATTCATATTTTTTAATTTTGCTTATAATGTCAGCTATAGACCACTTCACAGTGTCTTCTATGAATTCTTCAGGTGTAGGCGGGATTTCATCGGTTAGATGCCATATTGCCTTAGAGATTAGATGAGGAAATTCGATTTCAATTGTGATCTTTTTCTCTGATGCCTTAGGAGTTTTACCAGTAGGTTGTTCACTTCTGAATTTTGATACATCAAAATACCCTCCTATGAGATCATATGCATTGGATTCGATATCATCTTCAATGATGAATAAAAAGTATCCAACTGTATTTACAATAAATTTTTTCAATTCTATACTAAAAATTTCGCAAAAATCCTGAATCTTCCCTTCCGTAACTTCGTCAAAATGAAGAGTATACCTTCCCTTTTTGATCATAGGAGCTAAAGTATTTGAATTTTCAATCTCATTTTGCTCACTCATTCCTCTCTACACCATTTTTTGACTTATTTTTCATATTCTCCTTTTTTGAAGCTCTTAGAACTGTTTCATTGATAATTTTTTCAATCTTAAACAAAAAATGCTCTCCTTAATATTTAAAATTATTCATTTTTTCTTAGTATTTGTAAGAAAAAATAAGTTTTTTCTATAAAAAAAACAGTATATGTTGTGAATAATATGATAAATAATAG
>JAZGEW010000161.1:0-5282 GCA_036478875.1 Promethearchaeia archaeon
AGAAGAAACAGGTTAATAAACATATTAATAGTGGAGCAAAAATAATATCCGTTATACTATATAATAGCTGATAAAGAAATTTGCTTCCATAATCTCTTGTAGGAGAAATATTAATAATTGAAAGATCAAATACAAAATCAATAATTAATTTATAAATAAAACTGACTGTTGCTATCAATATAGAATTAATAATAAGAATTCCAATTAATTTCCAGAACGCACCTTTTGCGATTGAACGAGCTTCTGAAATCGGATTCTCAACATCTTTCATATTATAGGTGAATACTAAAAAAATAAAGAAACCATAAATGATGATTGAAGGAATAAATAAAAAAAACATTCCAAGAGGGAACCCTATTCCAATTACAAGTATAACTAAAAGCATTCTTTTATTAAACGAAGATTTAAAAGAAGATACGAAATCAGCCTCTTCATTTAGATGTTTCTTAAGTAGAAAAGTGCTAACTGAACACATCGCGATTGTAGTAATGATACCTCCTACAGGCCCGCCAATTAAAGCTTGAAAAATTAATAGAAGAAAATTTAAAAATAGATATTGTAATAAGAGAAAAAATTCAGATTCAATAAAACCTGAAAGATCTGTTCTATAGCGCAATCTTTCACTAATAGATGTACCTACTTCGTTTATGTACAATTCAAATTCAGTTAATAATAAGATTTTTAAAAAAATTGCAAGAACTCCAAAAATTGCGAAAGGTAGTATTAAATAACGATAATTCTTTGCAAATAATTTAAATCCCTCTCCAATTATTTCACCATATTTTTTATTTGCTAGAGACACTAATTTTTTTGGATCTTCTTCCATATTTCAAATTATGATAATGTTGTATTTACACTTTATTATGTGATTTTTAGCAATTTTCACTACTTAATTTAATAAAAAAGGCTTTGGGAGATGGATAGAATCATAATCTTTTAAATTAGATTATTAATCTTTTATGTAATTAGAAAATTCTTGCCTTAAAATCATTTTATATTCTGAATCTCTTTCTTTAAACGGAATTCTTTCTACTCCTGAATAAATATCAGAGGATTCAAATCTTTTAAAAAGCCTTGAGAAAGGGATAACAATCTCTGAGATGTTAAAATTCTCGTCAGATTGTTCTTCATAAAGATTTTCATAATGGAATTTATCTAATCTTCCTGAACTCATAATTTCATTCTCTTTTAAGATTATTTAATTTTTAATACAAAATCTCCATCAATTTCAAGATTTAAGCCATTCTTTTCTAATTCATCGCCATAATCGTTAATGATATCAATTACCATATCTGAAGGTATATTTAATCTATCAGCAAGTTTTTCGGTTTCAAATCTCTTAATTCTTTTGAATAATTTTAGTAAAATTTCTATAGCCTTCTCTTTTTCTTCCATCATAGTTTTCATTTGAATTTCTCTTCTAATTTCCGAGAATTTAATGCCATATGTGTTTTGAATTATCTCAGTGTTTTCCCCAATCCACTTCTTTAGGATATGGCGGAGAACTTCTGACTTGCTTTGTCCTTCATAACCAACTAATTTGGTAACAAGAAGATCATCAAAATAATCCAAACTGACTGTAACTCTTGGTAATTTTGGCTTCTTTCGTTCTTTTTCAGCTTCAGTATTAGTTGACAAGTTTTCCTAAACCTTCGACAAAAACTAAGTTTTGCTAAAATACATATGGTATGATCCCTTTATAAATCTTCGCATATCATGTACTGCATCTGCACTGCATCACAATATTTAAATATAGAATATAACATATGTATATTATCTAAAAAATATATCGATATTACTCATCTTTAAAAGAGAATAAAAAAAGTGTGTGTAAAATGTTAGAACTCTATACCCCTCAATATGAAGAATTAAATACCAGAGAACGTATTACCATTGATTTAATAAAAGATGGTCAAGAATTTTTACAGCAATTTGATATTAATAAAAATTATCTATTAGATACTATTTCAGTAGTCTACAAATATTTGAGGAATAATGGGAAAATACCACATAATTTGTATAAATTTTTCGTAGCTGCCTATTATATAATTTCTAGACATCCTTTTGCTTTTCCTGTTCATGAAACTAAGAAAATATTTTGTGAAAAATTCGGACTTCCAATAAGTTCTTTAGATTATTGTGTAGAAAGAATAATAGACTCCCTAGATTACATCAAAATTTTAGATAATAAGAATTTCCCTTATTATATTGATCCTAAGCGCGATATTAGCTTAAAATTTATAAAAAACCTCATTAAATCTAAAGTAGAAAAAGCAATGATGAGTTTTTTGATATGGCATCAGCCAATTAATTCACAAATCCTTACTGAAGAATTAGTGAATGAAGCAATTTTTAAGCAAAAAGCTTTTCCTGAGGAACTTTTTAGGCAATTATTTGAAATTGCTTTTGAATATGTTGAAAACGAGTTCTTGGATTATAAAGAATATGTAAAACTGCAAAAAAAAGTCTTCATATAGTTAATCATCAATTATTTTTCATACAGATTTAAACTTTCTAATATTGAATTAACTTTTGAAAATAGACCTAAAATTAGGCTTAATTCTTTAGTTGACATCAAACTTCGACCAAAAATGTTTTTAAAAGCAAAAAACACATTTTCTTCTTTATGAGACCGAATTTTTAATTTTTCTATTATGTTTTTTATTATTTCATACAAAATTAAACGATCTTTTCTATCAGCAAGTAAAACAGGATTTTTTCCTCGGCCAATAGTGAGTGTATTAATTTTTTTAAAAATTTCATATAAAATTATTCCACAAGCATGAGATAAATTTAATGCAGAATATTCACTATTTGTTGGGATTCTTAAAGCGATATCTGCAAGACTTATTTCTTCATTCGTTAATCCTCGAGATTCTTTTCCAAATAGAATGGCAACTTTTAAGGGTTTTACTAACATTGGGAATGTCAAATCTTCTGGAAAAATAGCTAATCTCCTAATATTTGAATAACTTTTTCCTCTAGATGTTGTTGCAATAACATAATCAAATGTTCCAATCAGATTTTTAAATTCTGTAAGATGATTATATTGATCTTTTAGTTCTATAATTTTAGCATCAAAGAGGATATCTTTGCCATGCATAGCAAATCCTTGAGTTTCATAACTTAAAATTTTGTCAACACTTTCAATAGGATTAAAGACTACAAGTTTTTTAAAGTTAAAATTTTCCATAATACGAGCTACTGAACCTATATTGCCTGCATGTTCCGGTTGCACTAAAATTATAGTAAACGATAGGTTTTTATACTCATTTGCTCTATGAGTTTCCTGAAACTCATTATTCTCTGGTTTGATTTTCTTTTTATTCAATTGAATTCACTCCTCAATTTTTTTTAAGCTTTATTTAATTAAGAAAATTTAATCTTTTAAAAAATCCAATATGATTTTATTTACTTCAGTGGCTCTTGAAACAGTCATAAAATGCCCAGCCTTTTCAATAATTTTCAAAATACTGTTTGGAATTTTTTTGTTTATTTCAATCATTAACGATTTAGGAATCAGTCTATCATGAGATGTAGATAGTAAAAGGGTTTCATTTTTTATTTCATTTAGGCGATTGATAGTATTATGTCCTTTCATTGCATTTCCTTGGTTAATAATATCTTGAGCTCTCGAAGGGCTAGTTGCACTCTCCTCTATTAGATCTTCTAAAGAAAAAACATTATAAATTTTTTTTTTAGGGCTTTGTTTTAGTTCTTGTCTAAATTTTTGGTGGTAAATAAACACAGATTTATTCCAAAAAGCTTTAACTGGATCTTTTTTTATCGATTCAATCTCTTTTATCCGATTATTTATCACTAAATCAACGGTACTACTATCATCAAATTTAGCATTAGTTGCAATTAAAACAAGCTTTTTTACATGTTGAGGGTATTTTAGAACAAAATTTTGGGCAATCATTCCACCCAGAGATCTACCAATGAGATGGGTTGATTTAATCTGCAAATAATCCATTAAACCTTTTATATCATCAGCAAACATCTCCATAGTATAAGGATAATCAGGTCTTTCAGTTTTTCCAGTTCCCCTTAAATCAAATGTAATTGTAGTATATTCCTTACTAAAATCCTTTATTTGAGGTTTCCAGATTTCTTTTTTAGAACCAAATCCGTGGAAAAACAAAACAGGAAAACCATTTCCCTTAAGTTCATAAGAAATGTTAATTCCGTTCGAATTTGCAAAACTCATAATAGAATTAAATAAAATAACTAATAAGTATATTTTCTAAGTTTTTCCCTAAAAATCTGTTAAATTCATCTTGAAAAGCAATTTATTATATGCACAATACATAAGACCTTGTTTATTAGATGAGAAGATTGTGTTAAACATATTAAAATTGCAGCACAAGGAGGAGGATATTGGTTAGCTTTTGGTTGCGAAATACCACGCGATTTACCAGTAGAAAATCTTAGAGCAATTTTAAGGGCAACAAAAACAGTGGGGAAATATCCAATCAATAAATAATAACCTCGTTTAATATTTATTTTTCTATTACATAGGGTAAATGAAAGATATAAATATGAGAAATCTCATTAGTTAGTTAAATTATCAATATTACAATCATAAGAATATTAACTTACTTGAAATAAAATTTAAATTTTCAGAACTTAAACTAGGTTGGATTGAATTTATGTCTGTATATAAAAACATCGCGGAGTTCCTTGAATTCATTAATATTAGCAACGAGAAATTTACCCTTTTTGAGTGGAAACCCGCAAGTTCTATGAGGAGATTTGATTTAGATTTAAATATAGTTAAAGAAAATCCTATAAGTGATATTTTCTTTCATAAAGACAAAGGGAATATGAAGATTGTCTATATAAGGAAAAATAACCTTATATATACAGTAGGAGCAAGCCCAAGAGTGCAGTATCAACTACTGGAAGCATTATTGGAATATGTAGATTTAATATTTAACGAAATTTATGATGTAGAAGTAATATTATCATATGGTGAATTTTCTCCAGGTCTTTTTAATGGATTCAAGCAAAATATTGAGGATATCATAAAAAATTTTGCCGATTTAGATTTAGCCAAAAGAATTCATGTAGAATGTAGAGTATGTGGTACAGTTCTCCCATTATTTGTAAAAAGAAGTGTCATCGAGGAGGCTGATTCCTATCCTGTTCCAATCGTTTTTAGTCACAAAGGCCATGCAATCCTCTGTTTTATCGACCAGAACTATCATCACAGAGGAATAGAACTAGTTAATATTACTGGATAAAAAAAACCCAATTATAGATTTTTATGAAACTGTTTT
>JAZGEW010000162.1:0-40422 GCA_036478875.1 Promethearchaeia archaeon
CTATTAATATGTTTATTAACCTGTTTCTTCTCAAAATTAAAAGCACAAAAAGATTTAGATTCTAAATTTATAAAAAGGTATTATCCAGCTAGGAAACAAGCTGAACCCCACAAAGAATTGGCACGAGTTGAGATACCATTAGAGGGTGAAGCTATCTATTGTTCTTTTTGTGGGCATTTAATAAAAACACCAGAAAAATATTGCCCTAATTGTGGAGAATTGCTAATTGGTACTTAATCATTGTCCCTAAGGAGATATTTAAGATTCTTGAGATTTTAGATGCGGAAGCTCGGGAATTACTAAAATTTTTCTTTTGTTCTTAGTCCATTTTAATTCTTCTTTACCATAAATAGCGATAATAAGAACCATAATAACATCTAAGAGAATTATAAAATATACAGTGCCAAGAAACGAAAGGTTTTGTAGAAATAATACTTGTGTTGCATTTATGGATGTATGAAATAACATTGATGCTAATATACTTCCATTGGTGTTATTATATAACCAAGTGAAGAATATCGATAGAGCAAGTACAGAAGTAGTAAAACTAAAAAAAGATTGGTTTGCATAAATTGTACCAGGTATAAAAAATAAGGGAAAATGCCATACACTCCAAATACTTCCAAGAATTATACTAGATTCAAGTGCATTCCATTTTGATTGAAGACGATTAAGAGCAAACCCCCTCCAACCAAATTCTTCTTGAAAAGGGCCACCCAAAAAAAAAATTGTGAGTATTTCAAAAAAAAGATAACCATATTGCATTCGATTTCCCGTCAAGAAACTAGAAATTTTTACTTCCTCAGAAAAACTTGTTAAAAAAAGAGCTAGACCACAGATTATCGGAATTAAAACTAAAGAAATTATTAAGTATAACTTTTTTTCGCAGTGCCAACCTTTTCTCCACAAAGATATAACTCCCCGGATACCACGCTTTTTATAAGTGAGGGAAAAACTAGCTATAAATGGTCCAAATGATCCAATAATTACTAAAATATTATGTGTTTGCAGATTTCCTCCCAAACCTCGTGAAAAAAGCAGACCAGGTATCCAAAATAACCAGGAAAATGTGAATGTTATTAACACAAATTGGACTATACTCCTATCTGACTGGTCTAAATACTCTAATTTACTCATAATAAAATCATTTTTAAAAGGTTCTTACATTACTTTTTTTCCTTTTAACGCTTATTTTGACCAATATTTTTTATGATAATAGACCTTATATATTTTATTATTCAAAAAAGAAAGCGTGTTGATACTAAGATATTTTAAAATATTCCAATAAAGCAAGAAATCTTGAAAGTAAAATGAAGGTAATAAAGAATGAAAGAGGTTAAAGAACCACTAAGAAAGATCCCCGTTATGGCAGAGACTGATGTTTTGGTCGTAGGTGGGGGGCCAGCTGGTCTTTCCGCTGCTTTGGCTGCTGCGAGAGAGGGTGTTAATACCATTCTTATGGAGCGATATGGTTGTTTTGGAGGAGTTATAACTCAGACCATGATAGGTACCATCGCTTGGTATCGTTACGCAAAAACAGTTGATGCTGGTGGAATAGGTGGAGAATTTGAACATCGGGCGAAAGAAGTGGGTGGTAGCATAAATGTATTCGGTAATGTGAAAAATAAAGAAATGGTAAAAACTCTTGAACAAGATGGATTGATGGTTAATGGAGAACCTATATATGAAATTCTGGACACAGAGATGTTCAAATATGTGGCTGACTTGATGGTAGAAGAGGCAGGTGTTGTACCTTTACTGCATTGTACTGCTGTTGAAGCAATCATTAATGGCAATAGGAATAATTATTATATCCTTTGTAAAAGTAAATCCATCCTAAAACTATTCAAAAATTTCTTTTCTTTTTTTTTCATTTCATAGTTCACCTTTTATTTTAACTTCCATTGAACTTCAATAGTTTAAACTATAAATTACTAAAAATCATTATCATAAATATTCTAACTATATAGTTAAATGAGTTTAGAATTAGCAATTATATTTTAAGAAATCTGATAATAACTTTAGAGGTGTATAAAAGAAAATGCCGAAAATAAAAATAACAGTTATAAAGCGGTTTAGTCCAGAAGATGTTTTTGGGCATGAATATAAAACTCCAACTGGTAAGGTTGTGGAGAAATGTTCTTTCAAAGATGGGCAAGAATGGATTAGTGAAAATGGAGAAATGCCAGAAGGTTTCTGCGGGTGGGCATGGACAGATTTAGCTCGTAGCATACATGTATTACGATTTGGTGGTGATTTTAAGGATTGGACAGAAAAAGGCACAATGTATGATGCATGCTCTGATGGAGTTAGACCGGTATGCTTTAAATTAGAAAGAATTCCAGATTAAAATGTTTTTGAGGTTAAGATTATGTCAAAAGTTAAAATTACGGTAATTAAGAAATTTAGCCCGATTGATGTATTTGGACATGAAATATACTCAACAAGAGGCACTAAAATCACTACATGCGGAGCGTTTGATGAAGACCAAGAATTTGTTGTAGATCATATAGAGAAAATGCCTGAAGGTTTTTGTGGATGGGCATGGCGAGATATCTATAAAGATCTATCTGTACTTTATTTTGATGGCAATTTTTATGGCCATGAAGAGGGAGTTCAACATGTCTCATGCTCTGATGGACGTAAACCTGTATGTTTTAAATTAGAACGAATTTAAATTTCTATAAAAAAGAAGGAGAAAATAAATGAGTAAAATAAAAATAACTGTAGTAAAACAATTTGGTCCTGAAGATATACTCGGACATGAGTTTATCAGACCTGATGGAAATCCAATTAACAAATGTGGTATGAAAGAAGGCCTTGAATTCATTGTTGATGAAACAGGAAATATGCCAGAGGGATTCTGCCATCATGCTTGGTTTGGATTATACAAAAACGTGAATATTTTAAGATGCGGAGGGGGATTTTCCGATTGGACTGGAGAGAATATGATCTACACTGCTTGTCCAGACGGTATCCGGCCTGTATGTTTCAAATTAGAGAGAGTTTCTGATTAAATTATTTCAATTAACTAAAATTAGATTTTTTTTGCATATCTAATCAAAATTAAAAACTTAACAAGATGTAAAATTTGAATATTAAGAAATTAGATTTTGAATCAATTTATTTTGACCTATATGAACTCAATACAGGAATTTATGCCGCGATAACAGCTGAAAAATTCCCATCATCAAATGCTGGATTTTTTGATCTTGGCAATTATTTGATTGTTTTCGATACACTTATGGATCCATACGCTACTGAAGACCTCATTAAAGCATCCAAACAGTTTACTAAAAAAGATCCTTCCTTCCTAATTAATAGCCATTATCATTGGGATCATTTATTTGGGAATCGTAAGTTTCCAATCGAAATACCTATCATTAGTAGCTCTGAAACATTATCAGAATATTATAAAAATTTTGATGATTCTCTTAAACGCTTTAAAGGAATTGCTACTCAAGAATTAAAAAGAATAAAAGAAGAAGTAGAGAAAGAGACTAATCCCGATAAAATTCTTGAAATGAATAATGATATTAAAACTTATAATGAAATTTTAGAGCCTGACTTCAAATTAAGACCTCCAGATTTTATTATAAATGATTCTATTATAATAGAAGGGACAGAGAATAAAGTTCAGATAATTTATATTGGAGATGCTCACACACCAGGAGATATGATTGCCTACTTTGAAAAAGAAAAAATAATTTTCATGGGAGACTTGCTATTTGAAGAAACAGACCCTAATTGGGCTACAACAACTGATCCAGCACCAGTTCCTACGAATCCTCAACATCTTCGTGACACACTTATTAATTATAAGGAAAAAGACTTTGATATATATATTCCCGGGCATGGAAAAATCTGTTCAAAAAAAATTCTTCAAGAGAATGCTGAATTCTTTGAAAAATACTTTATCAATGTAAAAACAAGCGAATAGAGAAAATTGAATTAAATATTAATCAAATTTTTAATCATATTTTTTTTATTTTTACCATATTCTTAGATGAATACATAATAAATAAACCAATTTATAATTTTTAAAAAAAAAAAATAAATTTAATTAGTGAGGTTGTGGTGGAGCTAAGATCTCATTGAATTCGTCTTGTAAGTCAAGGCAAATTACCCATGGATTCTTGAAAACTCCGTTTCCCCAAGCTTCTTCATTTTCATCGGTTTTTAGTCCAGTTAATTTAGGTTTGATCTCATGAAGTAATTTGTTATATACATCTTCTAAGTTATCATCAGAAACAAGATCTTTTAATCCATTTAATTTGTTAATCATTGTATTTTTTCTATTATTAGCCGGTTTCCGCCAACATTCATCAAGAGAATCGTTTATTTTTTTGATTAAAGATTCAATTAATCCATCAATATCAATAGATCTACTATTAGAAACTCCTTCATTAGATACTTCTTCATTAGAAACTCCTTCATTAGATACTTCTTCATTAGAAATTTCTTCATTATAAACTTCTTCATTTGTAACCGTTATTTCCGTTGAAGTTGCTTTTTCATTATTAGTTGCCTCATCAGTTTGGTTTACATTCATTTTTGTACCTGAATATACAAATGTCCCGAAAAAGAAACATGACAGTATGAGTAGCAAACCAAGAGAGAGCACAAACCTGCTTTTGCTCATTATTTTTATAACCACTTTTTCACTTTTAAATTTTGATCAGAAGAATTTAAGAAGTAATATTATATATATGTTTTTCTGATTCTGTTGTTAATACTTAAAGTTCTAAAGTTAGAAAAGGATCATGATTATTTTATTCCTTTAATTCATCAGAAAAAGTAGAAATTTGAAGTTTTTAATATAAAAATCTTTCGTTTACTCACGGTTTAAATATAAATAATTTATACAATAATTAAAAAATATGATACATGGTGTAAAAATTACAAATTTGGATGAATAAATATGGTTGTTGATGATTACAATAAAATATGGCAAGAAATTTTTAATTTGTCTGAAAACCCCCCTTTTCTTGATCTATCACATCTATCAATCCCTTTTTCAGCATTAGATGATTCTAAAAAACCCATAGATATCTATGTTGGACAAGAGAAAATTTGTTTTAAAGAGAGACATCAAGACTACAAAAGAATCTTTATCCAAGAATTTTTACCCTAATAGAAGAAATTCCTTTAAAAATTAAGACTATATTTCCCTATTTTATAAAGAAGAGATTTTCTTCGAATACTAATTTACAATTTTAAAAAATTCAATCTGTTTTTATATTTATAATAAGATAATCCATAAAAGAGATTAATTTTTGATGGATTGTGAATTCGCTTACAATTGAAAAAAAAGTTGAAGATTTCTTAAAAAATGTTTTCAAACCAGAAACAATATTTAATAAAAAAGCTCTTCAAAGAAAGAAATTTATATTACTATCTAAACTTGTAGCAGATTTATTTAAGAATAAAAATTCGCAAGTTTGTTTTAACAACATCTCAAGTTTAGTAATTTTAATCTTAAATATTTATAATGAGAAATTTCCAGTTGATATTTATTCAAATTTTGAAGAAAATTCTCTAAAGAGATTTAACTCAAAATATAAACATATTTTGAGAGAAGAATTTCTTAAGAAGTAGTAATAAAACTAAACTTAATCACTAAATTTGTCGGGACTTTCAATATAAGTAGATAAATTTTTATTGGGATATTAAAGAGAAATCAAAGTGAGATAAAAAATGGGATTAGAAGTATTAAATAAAAAAATTTATGAAGTTATTGATGAAATTAGTGTTCATGAAGATTTTTCTAATATTTCAGATTTAACTATTCCCTTTTCGACCATTTTTAAAAAGGACTGTCCTACAGATATTTATACTGGAGAAGAAACTATACCATTTCCAAAACGAGATTCTGAATTTAAGCAAATTTTAATTCATGAGTTTTTAATCAAAAAATAAAAATTCAATATTTTTTTTACTTGTTTAAAGCTATGGCTTTATTTGGAAATAGAAATACATTTTGACACATGGGACATGCATTATATTTTTGAAGCCAAGAAGATACACACGTAGAATGATACATACTCCCACAAAATGTACATTTAATTATTTTATACTTATTAG
This sequence comes from Promethearchaeia archaeon, assembly GCA_036478875.1. Lineage (GTDB taxonomy): Archaea > Asgardarchaeota > Lokiarchaeia > Sigyniarchaeales > SOKP01 > Loki-b32. The sequence goes on from JAZGEW010000162.1 coordinate 6,085, forward strand.
GATCAATCATTATATGACAAATTGTACATTGAACCTTCTGTTTAAGTTTTTCTTTCTCAATTTTTAATTTTTTACCACAATAACAGCAAAAATTTGTCTTATTCTTATCAAATTTAAGTAGTCTCTTCCCACAAAAAGGACAAAAATTATATCTTTTATTAGACAAAATTATTTCACTGTAAAGTAGAAAATTTTTTTTCTGAATAAATAAAAATAGAGATAGTAATAAAATGATCTTTAGTCCAATTTTTAAATCAGATTTCAGCTTTGATTATTATTTATTTTTTTGAATGAAATCTTTTAATGGAGCAGTATACTCCTCTCTAAATGAGAAGATATTATTATGACCAGCACCTTCAATTAGGACTAAATTTTTCTCAACTCCATCAGGAATACATTCATATATTAGTTTTCCCTCATCATATGGAATAATCCAATCTTGAGTACCATGAATAACCAATACTGGTTTTTGGAATTTTCTAATTCTTGTATCATTTGAATATTCACTCAATCCGGTTGGTGTAATATCAGGACCACTAACTCTGAATAGTCTTGTCATCATATTATACATACTCGCAAAACCACTTTCAAAGATTATACCGCGTAAGCTATTTGGATTATGAGAACCAATTTCTGCAACGCAAGCACTTCCAAGTGAACGTCCTAAAAGAAATAAAGAATTATTTAGGTTATTCTCTATACTCCATTCATAAAATTTGTTGTAAATTGGAAAGGCATCTGAAATTAGGCTACTATAAATTGGTTCTCCAGTACTGAAACCATACCCGCGGAAATCTACTACGGCCAAATTTACTCCACAATCAAAAAAAAAATCTAAAAAATATTGATAATCAGCAGCAATCTCCCCATTTCCATGAAATAATAAAATAGTTGGTAATTTTATATCATTCAGAAAAAAAAAGCCACCAATAATGATTTCTTTACTAATTTCAATTTTCAATTTTCGAATATTTGAATCTAGATTAGTAGGTTCAGGAATTTTTCGGGGAAAAAAGACTTGATTAGAAACTGTTGGATTATCAATAAACGATTTTTTTACCATAATAGAAAACCTCTCTTTCTATCTTTGAAAATTGGTCTAATCTTTATATTTTTTGTTAAAAAAATGTCTTTTTACATAAAGGGTAACTTTTAAATAAAATTGACATAAGTATCTATTTGCATTTAAATCCAATTTTAAAGAATAAATGAGGTAATAGATAATTATGGCAATCTTTATGTTAACAATTTGGTATCCACTAAAAAAAGCAATTGATGTAGGGAAATTATATATGAAAAGGCCGAGAGAAATTCCTTTTGTTACAAAATGGCGTGCTTTTAATACAACAGGAGGCTTAAAAGGAGGTAAACAATACCATTTGATATATACAGAAAGAGGAAAAGGTGAAGAAGCATGGTTGGAAGTCCAAAAGTACTTCCTTCCATTAATCAACGAGATTGAAGGCTTCAAAATAGACATGGAATATTGTGTAGGAGTAACTGACAGCATGAAAGCAGCAGGAATGCAATGGTAATAATCTATAGTTTAACTATTTCTTTTTATTTTTATATTTATATTTTTCTTTAGGAATATTGTAATAATTAAGCTAACTCCCAGAAACATTACTAAAAAAATAGTAAATGAAAATTCAATTGTTGATGGTGATTCACCATTATCGGTAGGACAAATTTCATAATCTGCAGATATCCATTCCGAAATTCCACCACGTATGTTATATATTTTTGTAAATCCATTATTAACCAGAATCTGACTTGCTGAAGAGCTTCTACCACCTGATAAACAGTAAACAATTATTTCAGTATCATTATAAGGTTCAAGCTCGGTTATCCTAAATTCAATCTCTGAAAGGGGTATTAATATTGCATCACATATATGATTGATAGTATATTCTGATTGACCCCTTACATCTAAAACAATAAGATTTGGATATAAAGTACTATCGTTTATCATAGCATAAGCTTCATGAACAGAGATATCTGTATATGACTGTGCTTTAACTGTGATTAAAGATTCTTGAAAATTTAATGGAAGAAAAATTAATGTTGCAAAAATGAAAATCTTGAAAAAATTCTTTCTAAATGACTTCATGTTCATCGAAAATTAATATATCTTAATCCGCTTATTTTGCTTTACCTTGAGCAGCAACAGCCTCAATTGCTTGTGCTATTTGTTCAGCGTCACCAAGATAATAATGAGTAATTGGTTTTAAATCATCATCTAATTCATATATTAAAGGTACTCCGGTAGGGATATTTAATTTAACAACCTCTTCATCAGGCATGTTGTCAAGATACTTAACAAGTGCTCTTAAACTATTTCCATGCGCTGAAATCAAGACTTTCTTGCCAGATTTTATAGTTGGAGTAATTATATCATGCCAATATGGTAACACTCTAGCAACTGTATCTTTTAAACATTCGGTTAAAGGAAGCTCATCTGCGTTTAAATCTGCATATTTTGTTTCATTTCCAGGATATCTCGGATCGCTTGTTTTAAGTGCAGGAGGAGGCACATCATAACTTCTTCTCCAAATAAGTACTTGTTCTTCTCCAACTTCTTTTGCCATTTCAGCTTTGAAATATCCTTGTAGAGCCCCATAATGCCTTTCATTTAATCGCCAAGAGCGATAGACAGGAATCCACATTAAATCCATATCATCTAAAACAATCCATAGAGTTTTAATTCCTCTCCTCAATACTGAAGTATAAGCAATATCAAAAGTATATCCCCCTTCTTTCAATAATATTGCAGCTTCTTTCCCTTCTTGGATTCCTTTTTCTGAGAGATCTACATCTGTCCAGCCTGTAAATCTATTCTCTTTATTCCAAGTACTTTCCCCATGTCTTAAAAGTACTACTTTATACATTTAAAATCATATTCTTAAATTTTAATTCTGGTATTATAATATAATTTTAAAACTTAATATATATCTCTTTTTGTCTTAAATTTTGTTAAAAATTTAATTTTAAAGAATATGATACTTAATATTACTGTCAATAATTCTAATTACCAAAAATATAAAGGAATTTAAAAAAACTTAGGAAACTCTAAATTTACTATTTTATCATGGTTAAAAAGAGAAAAAGACGTGTAAAACGTGGCCATCCAATAGCAATTCTTATTGGTCTGCATGATAATGATGCTGTATTTTGGAGAATATTCAGTGAAACTATTAGGCTACACTTCAAAATAAATCGTGGAAGGAAGAGAAGAAATCAAAATAAAAAACAATTATATCATTTTCATGAGGAAATCATTAACACACTAAGACCTATAATTAACGAAGGTATCAGAAGTGTAATACTGCTCTCCCCACCGAAAGAAGAATATTCAGATGAGTTTCTTAATCACGTTAATAAACATCATTCATGGTTATTAAAAAAAGGAGATAAACAGGTTGTTTTTTCTAAGATCATAGGTAACCAGGCGAAGACTCAAAAGGATGTGGATTACCTAAAAACACAAGATTCTTTTAAAGCCATCGTTGATGAAACTTCAAATCAAGAGGGGTTGTTGATATTAGATGAACTGACAGAAATAATTAACAAGAATGAGGAGTCCTCAAAGATTTTTTATACATGGAGAGAAATCGATCATGAACTAAGATTATTTAAACAAAATCCTAATTTAACTAAGCTAAATTATATTATTCTAACTGAAGAATATCTAAAAAATCCAAAAAATAGAAATAAAACACATCGAATTTTACAAATCGCAAAAAATCTTGAGATTAAAACTAAAATCGTCAGTCAGGAATCCGAAGCGGGAGCTATCGTAGAACAATTTGGAGGATTAATATATTATTTTAAATTAAAGTAAGGTTAGGTTCTTATATACATTTGATAAAATACTTCTTTAATGCTCCTGAGAAACTTTAGAAAAAGACCAAAATTGAAATTAGAAATGCATGGAGAAAAACAATCGAAGTTAAAAAACACCTAAAATCTTCTTAATTTCTTTTTTTTATTTTATATCTTCTGTGTTTGAAAATTGTTCTGTATCAAATGGTATCCTCTCACCAGTGTCAACTAACCTTCTCATTGCTTGTTTCTTATTTTCCTCAAAAAATTTTTGAGCAGGTTGATATTTACGAGCAGGATATCCTATATATATCCAATCAGGATCTAATATTTGATTTATATGTGTCACTGTCCATACTCCAAGTGTTGCTCCTTTTCCAACAATTGTTCCAGGAGAAACAATTGAGTTACCTCCTAAAACCACATGGTCGCCTATGATGACTTTTTTGATTAATAAATAATCGCAATCATTTATTCTTATAATGGTGCTTGAAAAAATCTGGGCTCCTTGTCCTATCATGATGTTTCTTCCATAATCTATAAATTCTACATCACTCCAGCCATCAAACATAGTGCTCTTGAAATCTGCTTTAATATCACACATTTTGAAAGCGAAATTACTTACCCATGGAAAACAGAAATTATTCCAGATCCAAAAGATGAACTTCTTAACAGTAACTCTTAAACAGAAATACGAATAATTTCTATTCTTTCGATCGATTTTAAAGATTCCTTCACACGGTTTATGTATTAATTTAAGTAAAATTAAAATTAATTTACCAAGAAGTAAACTGATAAGGAGATAGGTCCCCCACCAAGCTAATACATCGATAAAGAGCAATAATATCCTCCAATGAAAGAAATTAGAATCCATGGCAAAGTTAAAAAAAGTTAATATCATTACTGTAGGCATTATGAGTGAAAAGAGGTGCAACAATAGATAAAGCAAATTTGAGGTAAAAGTCCATCTAAATCCATTTGTGGTAATAGGAATTTTAGTGATATCGATTGATTTATTTTGATCTATATAAGCGATATCTTCATCATTCTTCGTTATATATCCCCCCAGTAAATTTATTTACTTCATCATGTTTTAATTTTTTTGCAGGAAATCGACCATATATGCTATTTATTCCCAATTTATCATATTTAATTGTAGCACACAGCGGTAATACTGTAGAATTATCTTCCATTTTTAAACCGGGCATTGCACCATTTGAAAGACAGAAAACACAATTTTTTCCCAGTTCAGCTCCAAAAAAAGTTAGATTTTCTTCCCCATAAACTCCATCAACTAAATGGTTGGAAATATGTGAGAAAGTTCCAATATAACAATTCTTGCCAAAATCAATATGACTATGGAAAAATGTATCTTCAAAAACAGTTCCTTTTCCAACATTATTCGATCCTAAAAATCTTAATTCCCAATTAAGGAGCCAAGGAAATGGTGAACGGATAAAAGCAAAGATAGGGTATTTAAATAAAAAAGATCTAAAATGATAATAATCTAACGCTTTAGAGGTTTCATCTAAATTCCGATCAAAAATACCTTGAGCGGGTCCTCTTTTAGCTGCCATTTGATAGAACCATCTAGTAAATAGAGCCACAAAAAATAAATGAAGTAAATATAGGTAAATAATAATTAAAGGAGTAAGAAGTAAAACTGTAATAATTATTGGATCTAGAAGTAATCTTAAAGAAAACGTAATTGAGAATAAATTTGGCACTAAAAAACCAAAAAGAAAGAAGAAAAACAAAAATCCTGGTAGAACAAAAGAAAAACCAATTATAATCCAACCTACTATTACATAAAAGTGAAATGGAACAGATAACTCTTTTGCATGAGCTTTTAACATCTCTATATCATGTCCCTCTATTCTCTCCTTATCAAAGATTATTTCTTCGAGTTGGTTATTATTATCGTTTAATTCTATATTTCCCATCTTTTTAGCAGGAGAACCATGGTAAGTTGAATTGCTTTCTAGTCGCTGATTAATTGTTGTCATAGAAATCGCATCTAGTATTGTATTGGACTCTATTACTGTTCCAGGCATTACTATTGCATGAGCACCTATGATTACATTATCTTCTATCGATACTTTTTTCAGAATTAATTTGTCTTTTATGATAATGTTAGAAATAATAAAACTTCCCTGCCCAACCTTAACATTTTTTCCAAACTCAATGAATTCGCAATCAATCCATCCCTCATATAATGAGTTTGAAAAAGAGGTTCTTATACCTAATATTTTTATTACTAATACCTCAAGTAAGGGGAGCGATAATTGTCGTGCTAACCATGTAGGCCATTTTCTCACAACTGCTCTTAAACTCCAATAACAATAGTCCTTATTGCTTTTATTTCTTAAGAAAATGCCCTCTTTAGGTTTATGCAGTAGATTTATGAAGATTAAGAATATTTTAGCGATTACTGCAGCACTTAATATAAGAAAGATAATCCCTAAAAAGAAAACAAAGGGGAAAAGGAGATAAAAAATTAAATCAAGCGTAGGAAAAAATTGCCAAAAATACCATAACCATAATATTGGTGGTTGAGCGCTTAATACAATTATCAGAAAATAAATAATTAGGTACCGTTTTTTAGCAAGTGTGTTTGTAGTTCTAGGTCCAACTCGAAACGATGCAGGAATTGAAATTTTAAAATCACTTTACTTTACTCTATAATAAAACAAGAATATTAGGTATTTAGCAATTTAAGTTTATATTGGTAGAATAATTTCAACCTAATTATTTATTTTTATCTTTTTAATAGATTTAAAAATAAATTAGATAGAAACTAATCTAATCTTCTATTTTAAAATCTTTAATCATAGAAATTGTTTTATCAAGATTGATAGTTATGGCGATGAGCTTTATTTCTTCTTCATCTATAGTCTCTAGATCCATCATCACAAAATAGAATTTTTTCCCCTCTGTGTTATATCCAACTTCCATCTCACCACAATCTTCTGGAATGATCTCTTTAATGTTTTCTGGCGCATTTTCTTTCAAGATTTTATAGATGGCATCTTCAATTTTTTGCTGACTCTCTCTAACTTCCTTAATAGTTGAGAAATCAAATTGACCCATTGATTCTTGAGTTTTAGTGTTTAAATCATTCCATTCTAGGAACATTTCTTTTAAATTTGGTTGTGAAGACATAAGAAAACTAGATTACTAACCAAAATAAAACTTCTTATTTTCACAGAAATAAATTATATTGAAGTATTCTAATATAACATACAAAATAAAATTAAAAATGGTGAGATCATGGAAATTAAACTTCCAAACCCAAAACTAATAGGGAAAAAAAGTCTAGAAGAATGTATATACGAACGAGAAAGTGTTAGGAGCTATAAAGATAAAAAAATTGAATTTGATAAAATTTCACAAATTTTATGGGCTGCACAGGGGAAAAAGGGACATAAAAGGACTGTACCTTCTGCTGGAGCAACATATCCTCTAGAAATTTATATTACATTAAAGGATAAAGGTTTCTTCCATTATGATTTTGAAAAACACATCTTAGAGTCAATTAAAGATGAAGATTTAAGTAAAAAATTAGCTCAGGCTTCTTGGGATCAACATTTTATTGCTGAAGCGTATCTCAACATAATAATCTGTGCTATTTTTGAAAGAACTACTCAAAGATATGGTGAGAGGGGAATTAAATACGTGTACATCGAAATTGGACATTGTGCTCAAAATATTCATTTAGAAGCTATAGCTTTAGGATTAGAATCTGTGCCAATAGGTGCTTTTGAGGACGAGAGAGTTAAGCAAGTTTTGGATCTTCAAAAAAAAGTTGAACCCTTATATATTATTCCAATAGGATATCCTAGATAAAATAAATGTTTTAATAACTTTGTTGAGCTTCAAATTCATTTTTCTCTATAGAATAATACATAGCTTTAGATGATATGGCATTTATTTGTTTATGGCCCATATATTTCATTCCTACTCTTTCAGCAACTTTCCACAATGGTGATTTTTTAGGATTAATATGTGCAATAATTTTCAATAAATTCAGTTTTAAAAAACCATATTCTATAAGTTTTTTCATTGCCTCTATAGCAAATCCGGAGCCTCTATATTCAGGTAGAAGAGCATAAAAACATTCTGCCTCATTACCACTTTCTATAATTAATAATCCACACGATCCTATAGCATCTCCTGTCTCTTTGTTAATAATTAATAGTGGAAATATTGGTTTAGAAGTATCACCAGTGTTCATTAGTGATTGAAATAAATTTTTGATGTTAATCACTTGTTTCCTTTTAAGAATAAATTCAAGATCATTAGATACATCATTAATTTTTAGTAGGGTTGAAAAAACACTAAAATCATCCTTCATAAGTGGTCGAAGAATAAGCCTTTTAGTCTCTAATTTATTAGGGTGAGCCATGCTATATTTTTATCCTATAAATATAGGTTATTAAGTCTTAATGTAGTATTAATATATATAATTTCAATTTGTTACTACTCTCATATAGTATTCTAATGACCTACATCGAGAACCAAACAAAAAGAAGAATTAAAAATAGTATTGTTTACAATTCAATCATTTTTTTAATTTTTCTATTATGGGTTTCTTATTCTACGCTTACAACCCTTCCTATTCCACTATTCATCTGTTTTATAATTCTTTTATTTGTGATTATCAATTTTATTATTGATCGAAGACAAGAGATTAGTTTTAATGAACAAATTATATATCTTCTTCTTATTTTCTTACCAGTTTATTTATTTGTAAATATCATAGTTTCTTATAGATTTAATTCACCTTTTTTTTTCATTCCATTCGAGAGTTTAATTGGATTAAAACATAACCATAACATAATTCTAATTTTACTTTTTTTCTCAATAGTCTTGTTAAAATTAATTGGAGTTAAAATTTATTTCGCAAAAAACGTAAAACTCCTTGAAGAGGGGAGAGGAGAGGAGATTTTTCAATACTTTACAAGGAATTTAACCTACAAAAAGGTGTTAGCTTCAGTAATTCTCTTTCCGCTTGGAGCCTTCGTTGAGGAATTGATTTATAGAAGTATTTTACTTGGTGTTGTTACATATTATACTAATTGGAACTATACGATAAGTATAATTTTTATTTCAATTATTTTTGGATTGGTTCATTATTCTACATCTCATAATTGGGGACATGTTTTTTCTACACTCGTCTCCTCTATTATTTATTCTCTTGCTTTAATTCAATTAGGTTTATTATACCCCTGGCTATTCCATCTATTGACGAACCTATTTGTATTATTATTCTATTACCAAGCTATTGAAAAAAAATCTTGATAGTTTTAGAATTAGGTTTTAAATTTATATTTTGGTGAAGAAAAATTTAATCTATTGCATTAATGAAAATATATGGCCAACTATTTACTCCACCAGCTCCATATGAATCGAACTGTGGTTGTGAATTATTATAGATATCAGTTGCTTTAATATAAAAAGTAAAAGTTCCTGAATAATTAAAAATTATTGAAATATTCCAGAATACCCAAACATGATCCATGTCAAGACTTCTAACAATTTCAACTTGATTCCAATTTAAGCCATCATTAATGGTATATTCAATTTTTAAAATTCTCGTCCCTCCAAAGGCTGCTCCACCTATTTCAAGAGGTACTCCTACTTCTACGTTTTTATTATTTTCTGGAAAAAAAATGGTTGAATCAACATTCATAGGTGGAGATGTGTCCCAACCTCTATCATCCCAGTAATTCTCAAGTGATCTATTAATGACCTCTATTTCTATTACCCATGCTGGTTGTTTTGCTCCATAGGCACCGGGATTGACAACACTTAATGGGTAGCCTTGAACAGGAGGCAAAACTTCTCCATTCATATAGAGAGCTCCAATAGTTCTATTACTTTTTAGTTGATCAAGTGTGTGTGAAGCATAATATCCATCTGCAGCTAGATATCTAACACCTGTTGCACCATCTTTTAATCCTAAAGACCCAATTAAATCATATATTAAGAATCCTTTCCAATTTGCAGTAGATAAAAGATATCCTTTTGTAGGATTACCAATACATTCTGTTGTTAATGTTCTTTCAGTTAAATTTAAAGCTTGTAATTCAGGAAGAGTGAATGCTTTTGAATTACTTACTTGCCCCCATACTAATAAGCTATATGTATCAGGATTAATATTAGGGATATTACCAATTCTAGTTATAAAATAATCTTCATTCTTAGTTATAAAATCTGGAAATCCTTCTCTATCCTCACTAGAGGGATTTTCATTAATCAAAAAGGTAAATCCAATAATTAAGGATGTTCCTATTAAAATTACAACAATGATTAAGGCTCGATAAGGTTTCTTTTCCTTTAATAAAGTTAATCGTTCCTTTATATTCAAATTATTTTATTAATAACCAATTTTAATAATAAGATTAATTGTTAAGTTCTAAAACTACGTTTTTTAAAAATACTTTTAACAAATATCAAATCAGTATTAAATGAGATATTTTGAATTTTTGTACTTTCTACTAACACATTTTAAATATGTTCTTTTAAAAGTTATCTTATGACTCAAAAAATATTGATATTAACTGGAGATTTTGTTGATGATTATGAATTAATGGTACCTTATTCTGTTCTTACTATGTTTGGATGTGAAGTCAAAGTTATTTGTCCTGGTAAAGGGGAAGGAGAGTTTATCAAAACAGCTATTCATTATATTTCAATAGCAGATTGGGAATTAGCTTTAAAAGGAAAACCAATAACTTATTCAGAATCACTCGGACATCCCTATAGATTAGAAGATAATTTTGATTGGGAAAACGTAGAAAAGGAAGTCACAAATTTTGATGGACTTATCATTCCTGGTGGTAGAGCTCCAGAATATTTATCTTTACTTCCAGATATTCAGAAACTTGTATCACATTTTATGGAAACTAATAAACCTATTGGTGCAATTTGTCATGGACCTCAAGTTTTATCTCATAGTGATGCTGCTTTTGAAAAAATGGAATATTTAAAAGGTAAAAAGATGTATCCATATCCTTCTGTTGCTCTTGCCTGTTCTTTACAAGGAGCAATAATAGAAGATCAGTATCCACCTAATATGACTTTTACAGATGGGAATCTAGTGACAGCACCATCATGGCTAGGTTTGCCAGAGTTTATGAAACAATTTCTTAAACTTCTGAACTTGACCAAATTACCATAGAAATCTTATAAAATTTAAAATTCTACAAAATTCCTTTTTTTTAAAAATACATTTAAATCATTGAGGATATCCTAAATAAAACATGTCATCCAATAATTTTGGTAAGGAATATTTACTTCTTGGACTACGGATGGATAAATTAATTGAGGGATTTGTTGATGCATATTATGGTCCATTAGAATTGAAAGAGTTGGTTGGAAATGAAAAACCACTCTCGCCTAAAAATCTTTTAGAATCATGTAAAAAACTCCAGAAACAATTAATCGATGAGGGTTTTATTGAGGAACGTGTTAAATTTTTAGAAAAAATACTTGGGGCTATAGAGACTTCTTTAAATATTAATCTTGGAGAAGAACTACCTTTCTTAGAAAAAGTAAATGGATTATATGATATAAAACCGGAATTAATCGATGATTCTATATTTTATAAATTAGCAGAGAAACTTGATTCAGTTTATCAAGGATCGGGAACACTCCTAGATCGCTATAATGCATTTAATAAAAAGCATGAAATACCAATAGAAATGCTAGACTACACATTTAATCATGCATTCAAAGTAGTAAGTGAAAAAACATATGAGGTTCTTCCAGATCTATTACCTGATAGTGAGGAGATATCAATTGAATTTGTTAAAGATAAACCATGGAGTGCCTATAATTGGTATTTAGGGGATTTTAGATCGAGAATTGATATCAATACCGATCAACCTATAGATTGTATGAATGTTTTAAGACTTTTTACACATGAAGCATATCCAGGACATCATACTGAACATGCCATTAAAGAAAAACAACTTTATATAGATCAAAAAAGATTTGAACATAGTATTCTTTTGATTCCTACCCCTGAAGCTGTAATCTCAGAAGGTATTGGAAATACAGCTGATAATGTGCTTTTTTCAGATGAAGAAAAAGGACGGTTAATTTTAGATGATTTGTGCCACAATCCTTCAAGCGAAGATTTAGATGTTATGATATTTCAAAATCAATTATGGCTCATCTCCCCTAAGTTATTGAGTAATTTAGCAATTCTAGCTCACGAAGATGGATGGTCTGATGATGAATTAGTAAAATATGCATTAAATTTTGAATTTAAGACTGAGAAAGAAGTCAGACAAACTTTAAAATTAATACGACATCCTCTGTGGTCTACTTACGTTTTTAACTATTCTTTTGGAGAAACTTTAATTAAAGAGAAATTTGGACCTCGTCCTTCACCGAAGGATTTTAAAATGCTTTTAACCCATCCCATTTTACCATCAGATTTGATATAAATCAAATAAAAATAATTTAAGTATGAAAGTTAATTTTCGAGAAGCTAAAAGTATTATAACCAAGAGCAATATTCCTTCAATTGATTATGTTATTAATCCTTATACTGGTTGCCAACATGGTTGTATCTATTGTTATGCTGAATTTATGATAAGGTTTACAGGTCATAAGGGAGATAAATGGGGACAGTTTTTAGACATTAAAACGTTCGATTTCGATAAAATCAAACCGCAGAAATATAATGGAAAGAGATTATTATTAAGTTCAGTTACGGATCCTTATATACCGCTTGAATTAAAATATCAAAATACAAAAAGGATTTTAGAGAAGCTTATTAGTACAACTGCTCATGTTTCAATCTTAACAAAATCGAAATTCGTTGTAAGAGATATTGATATATTTAAAAAATTTGATGATTTGGAAGTAGGAATCTCAATTAGCACGTTAGATGAGAATTTCGCTAAAATAGTAGAAAAAGGCGCTTCACGACCCCTTGAAAGATTAGACGCATTAAAGGAGATTCATGAAAACGGAATAAAAACATATACGTTTATTTCCCCCTTTTTCCCATACATAACAGATTATAAAGCCATTGTTGAAAAGACTTTAGATTATACAGATTCTTATATGTTTGAAAATTTAAACTTTAGACCTCATAATATTCCAAGAATATTAAAAATAATAAAAAATCATTATCCTAGACTTTTACCTATTTATCAAAAGTTTAGGATAGATAACAGTCTATGGGAAAAAATAGAGTCTGAAATAGATGCTTATTGTAAAGGTTTGAATCTTGTTTACAAGATAGAATTTCATCATGGAGGATTTTCAAAAAGTTAAAAAAGCATTCTCAAATTCATTCTATTAAATATATTTTTTTATTCAGATGCCAAGTAGCGTACTTTCTCATCAAGCACCAGCATTAATACTAAAAATAAAGTATCCAAAAAAATTCGATGGAACTGCTTTATGCATTAGTACTTTTGTTCCTGATATAGTTGTAGTCATTGATCCATTTTTCTCATACAACCTTAGAGGAATTACTCATAGTCTACTAGGATTACTAATATATACTGTACCTTTAACAGTTATATTAACAATATTATTTTGTACATATATTGGTCCATTTTTCGCTAATCTTGCCAAGAAAAATGGAATTCTTGCAAAACCCATGAAATATTTTGGTATTGATAAGTGGGATTATTTAAAGGAAAAAAAATATAATAGGAGATTCTTTATTGTTGCATCGTATTCTGCTTTAATTGGAGGATTAACTCATCTTTTACTTGATCTTCCTGCTCACGCAACCATAGAATTATTTTTTCCTATAATACTACAATCACCTGATATATTATTATACTCTATAATTGATTTTGGCCCCATTAATATTGGACAAATGCAAATTGAACGTAATTTAACAGTTTATCAACTGATATGGATGGTTGAAACCTTAATTACTGGAGTTATATCAATCTTTCTTCTTAGATATATTGCAAAGCGTAATTTAATAAGTAAATGGTATAAAGAAACATAACTTAATATAAATAATGAGAGCCTTGTTTACCAATTTAAGAAGTACTATAAAAGAACCACTCATCATTTATGGTACTGGAATAATTATAACTTTTCTTTCCGCAATTTTTTTTTCTATTAGAGGTTATCCTTTAGTACTTACCGCTACTGAAACATTAGAAATCATTGCTCCTCCATTATATATGATTTCTATTTTTTTCCCGTATGGAATTTTAATAGGTGAAGTAATTTGGATGTGGAATGAAAAAAGAGAAGAAAAGATGTACATTTTGTTGTTTTTAGAGTGTATTATTGTTGCTTTAATCTCTTTTACTCGCTATATCATAAGTATACCTTTTAGTGGCCATGCCATTATAATATTATTTTATTTATTTCATCACGCGATAAATAATAGATTACAATATCCATTAAGATTTCTGATTGGAATAATAGTTGTAGCCATTACCGGAATTTACAAAATTTTTATCTGGAATGACCCAATTACGTTTTTACTAGGAGCACTATTAGGTATTTTTCTATGGTTTCCAGGATTTTTATATAGACAAAAAAAGTTAGAAAATAAATAAAATAAGATTTTATAGTGTTTAGTTACTAAACATAATATGATCAATGAAAAGGAACTTGTAAATAAAATTTTTAAAAGTATAAGTAAAATTGTGTTTTTAGATAGGAAGAGAATCATAAATTATAAAGATCTAAAGCTTTTCCCTTCAGAAATTCATCTTTTATTATTTGTATATCATATTCAGAACACAAATATAACAAAAATAGCGGACCATATCGGATTAACTAAGGGAGCCATTTCTCAGACACTTTCACGTCTAAATAGAAAAGGATTAATTATAAAAGAAACAGACCCATATAAAAAGAACCAATTACACATTCAGTTTACTCAAAATGGAGAGATTTTAATGAAACATATCATCGAAGTGAAAAAGGACATGGAAGATGAATATTCAAAATACCTAAAAACACTTTCTGATAAAGAAAAACTCGTTATATCAAACTTTCTTGATAAATTGGTTTCAGTATTGCATAAACAACATAAATAAAAACGTTTAATATTCTTTAAATTGCATAGAAAGGTTTTTATATTAGCATAATCTTATTCTTATTAGTGTTTAGATACTAAACACGAACAAACTCATACTGAAAACGTTAAAGGTATTAAAAATGGATACTTCAAGATCAGAAAGATTAGTGCAAAATTTTTTACAACATGAACCAAAGTATAAAAGAAAAATTCAAGAATTTTCTGGAAATTTTGAAACAACTCCAGAAATGATTTTTCCTCTCTTATGTCCCACTCGTGAAGCTGATTGGATTCCCGGATGGAATTCTGAATTAATCTTTACAGAATCTGGTTATGCAGAAGACAAGTGTGTATTCCGTACAGATAAATCTAATTCTGCTGGTGAGGGTTTATGGACTTTCACTGGATTCAAGCTAAATGAATATATCGAATTTGTTAGATTCCAACGAGATATATTAATGCATTGTAAGATTCATCTAACTCAAAATGAAGATGGAACAACCACGGCGTCTTGGAAAATCATTTCAACTGCATTATCAGAAAAGGGAAATAAATTACTTGATGATATTTCTACTAAAGAAAGAAAGCACCCACCTGTTTTTGAACTGATAGATTATTATCTAAGAAATGGAGAGATGATTTCAAAACTTTCGCTTATTAAGAATAAGATTCACGGTAGACATTAATAATTATAGGATCTTAAATACTTTTTTTTCTTATTCCATATTTTTTATTTTTATAATATTTCTATGTGTCTAAATATTTGTAGGAGGGAAATATCCTTTACTTATTTTTCTCTGGAAATATGTTTTATCATGGTATTTTTACATGCCTTGATATTTGGTAGGGGAGACCTTTTAGAAGAAAAGCTTTTAAAGGATTAAAGGGTTTAAAAAAAAGAGAAAACATGTCAAAAAGTAGTAAAAATTCAAAAATACGAAGTCCTATGATATCAAAACTTCAAGACGATATCCAGATCAATAAGGAAGAAGCAGTTTCGAAATTCTGGAAAGAGATTGAAAAATTAGGAACACCTATCTTTGAGGAGATTGAAGGTGATGATAAATATAACCTCATTACTTTTTTAGTTCGGGAAGATGAGGAGGTAGAAAATATTGTTTGTAACAATTTTTTTGTTACCGAAGATATAAGGGAAGGTTTACTTGAAAGAATTGAAGATACAAATGTATATTTCAAATCATATAAAATTCTCAAAGGTATACGAGAAACATATTGTTTAAGTAAAAATAATCCACTTGAACCAAAAGATCCTACTGAAAATATTTTTAAGTATGGAAATTTGGTTTTCCCTGATCCTTTCAACTCTACTTTCCAACAATACAAGGTGGATGGACTTCAATTTCCATTGAATGAATTTGAATCTCCTGATGCTCCTCCCCAACCTTATTATGGTGAAAGAAGCAATATTGATTCTGGAAAAGTAGAAGAATTTACATCCAACAGTGAAGTATTAAATAATAAACGCAAAATCCTAGTTTATACACCCCCAAATTATTCTAAAAACCATATTCCTTATCATTTCCTTTTATTATTTGACGGGATATTATTTGAAGAGGCTGCTAAAGTATCCTCTACTTTAGATAATCTCATTGCGGATGAAAAGATTCCTCCTATAATAGCTATTATGGTAGAAAACTTCATTCCTACAAATATTGCTCTAAGAGCTAGCGAATTACCTCCTAATCCGAAGTTTTCAAAATATATCATCACAGAATTGTTGCCGTGGGGGCATGAAAATTTTAACATCACCATAGATCCATCTCAATCGGTTATTGCCGGAGCAAGTTATGGAGGGATAGCATCTGCATTTATAGCATTTAAACATCCAGAGATCTTTACTAATATCTTATCTATGTCAGGGGCTTATTCTTGGTATCCTGGTGCTGATTTTTGGCTACAAAGTATAAAAGATATTGATAACTTCGAACATTGGTGGACGAAAGAGGAGGAAAAGGAGGTAGAATGGCTCGTCCGTCAATTTGCTCAAAGTAAAAAATTACCTCTAAAATTTTATCTTGATGTGGGCGTGCTTGAGGAAGCAGATCCTACAAATTTATTTATTGCTAACCATCATTTCCGTAATGTTTTAAATACTAAGGGTTATCCTGTTTCCTACGTGGAATATCTAGGAGGACATGACTTCGTCTGTTGGCGTGGTTCAATAGCTGACGGGCTTATTTATCTTATAGGAAAATAGAAATAAACATAAAACTCTTTTTTTTGTAATAACATTTTATAATAACTAAGAATTTTTACCCGAGAATTAAAAGTGAATTCAATTTTAAAAAATAGGAAAAGGCAGGAAATCATTGCCTACTTGTTATTAATCTTAACAGCTGTAATCTGGGGAGGGACTTGGCCATTGGGTCGTTGGTTAGTTTCTGAAGAAGTTGGAGGTGAAACTATCCCCCCATTTATGATAGCGGTGATTCGTTATTTCTTAGCTATAATTTGTTTTCTTCTTCTCCTGAAATATAAAGAAGGAACTTTAAATTGGCAATTTGCCAAGGAAAATTGGAAGATTTTAACATTTATGGGGTTATTATCAGTAACAATTTATCAAGCAGGTTACCTTTTCGGGGAGATTTTTACTGCTGCTAGTGACGCTAGTATAATGGTCGCAACAAACGCCATATGGGTTGTAATTCTTTCTAGTACATTCTTAAAAACAGAATTCTTTACATGGAAAAAAGCTGCTGGTTCCCTATTAGCATTCATGGCTATTATCATCGTTGTAGGGTTTTCTCCGAATATAAATGTCCCTAATAGAATCCTTGGAGATATACTAATATTAGCAGCCGCATTTGCTTACGCATCTTATACTGTTACTTCACGTTATTTTTTAAATAAAACTCAAAATGATCCTGAACGATACCAACCTAGCTCTTTATGGATAATGACCTGGGTATCCCTTTTTGGTTTTTTAATAACAACTCCTATAGCATTACTTATTAGCCCAGAATATCTTAATCCACTAGAATATTTTACCATTCCAACCCGAATATGGATTGGAATTGCATATTTAGCATTTCTATCTACAGTAGGTGCTTATACGTTTTATTTAGAAGGAATCAAACGTTTAAATGCCAGTAGAGCCGCAATATTCCAAACTTTAGTACCTTTATTTGGAGTTATATTTTCTGCCATTTTTTTACATGAACAATTCGACATTTTCATCTATCCCTTTGCCTTATTTTTAGTAATATTTGGAATTACCCTTGTTAATCTCAAATCTTCCCATAATGAAGGTGGAAAACTTAATAAAAGTGAGAAAAAATAACAAATATCTCGAAATAATGGTAAAAAAAAAAGAATTAGAATTTTGAATTTAATTTATTTTTCACTTTTTTATTTTCCTTGTTATAATGAGTACAGCAACTGAAAGAACGCCGAGCAGAAAGAATAGATTATACCCAGGTATTTTAGATGGAATGTTTTTTATAAGAGCTATGCTCTTAGTTCCAATCTCCCCTTCACTATCTTGAGCATAAAAGGTCATTGTGATACTTCCTTCAGTCAAGTTATTCCAGGCATCTTGATCGATTGTTCCAGTTAATTCTGTAATAGAAAAATTTCCGATTATGTCTTCTATTATATACCACATAGTCTGGGGTACTCCCTCTATAGAAAGATTATATTCAGGTGCATTTTTTCTGAAAGTCCCATTCACTAATGGCGTAAAAATAGAAATGTTTGGAGGATCCCACCATATTGGATAATTATCCTGAGATATTTCAAGTCCTGGAATAGTGTATGGTGTATCTCCAATCCCGTCATCATTTGCATCTTTACCAGGATAATCTGACCAATAATTTCCTATCACTCCATTATATCAATAATTATCTGATGTATCATCGAAGGCGTTTTCCCATCCACTATCGATTACATAGTTTTCTGAGATTGTAGAATTGGCAGAATTATCTATATATATTCCAATTTGATCATTTCTACTGAGGTTATTTCCAAAAATAATATGTTTAGAACTATTCTTTATATGTATTCCACTATTTGTATTGCCGTTTGCGATGTTTCCCGAGATAGTATTATCACCACTTTCCCCAAAGTCCATCCCCATTTCATTGTCGTTTGCGATGTTTCCCGAAAATGTATTATTATAACTATAAAATACTCTCATCCCAGCATCAATGTTATTGGTTATGATGTTTCCTGTAATAGTGTTATTATCACTAGATTCTAAGAAGATACCAACAAAGTTGTGATGTATAATATTGTCAATTAGTTGTCCATTATCAACATTTGCTCCAAGTTTGATTCCTGCATCATCCCAATTGTTTCCTGAATTGTAGACTGTACAATTTTCAATTTTAAAAAACACGGTGGAATCTTGAATCCAGATACCGCTTCCCGAACCAGAAGCATTTATTATTAAATCTTCTATAACATAAGGGTCGGAATAACTACCTGAACCTGTACATATTAAGGCAGTTTTAGTGGCAGACCAGTTATTATCAATATGAATTTTTCCCGATACTTTAGAGAGTTTTAAATTCTCGTTATCTAGAGTAATAACATCGCTGTATTCTGAAACTTTTTCACTAGTTCCCGCAATAAAATTGAGATTACAGAAACTTATAGCTGATAAAGTGAAAATGATTCCTAGAGTTAATAAAACAAATATTTTGCTTTTTTCATTTTATTTCATTTTATTTCACCTAAAATTTAGGTTATATAATCATTCAATTTTTGTACTAGAATAAAAAGATTATTTCGAATATTGCTAGTAAACGTCGAAAAAATAGTAGTAAAACATATAATTTAGTGGTAAAATTTACGAATTACTAGTAAAATTAAAAGAGCTAATTATTTTAACTCCAATCGATTCATAAGAAGTGTTGGTTAGCTCTTAGCACTTCTAATAACGCATTAATCTAACTTCTTTTTATTTTAAAGCGGTGTTAATATTTATAGAAAAAAAGTAAATATATATAAAATATTTTAACAATTTACTATGTGAGTTATAACCATTTTTCCAGTTAAGAAGAAAATTAATATATTTAAAGAGTAGGTGTTTTTGACTTCCTTAAATATTAAATTAGAGAATTTTGAAGAAGAGTGTATAAAGAGTATTGATTCAATATTCGATGCTTATTTGTTGCTCTCAAAAGAGAATATAGTATTGAATTACGGGATTAAAGACAAACTTCTTAATTTTTATTTCGGCGGGGAAAGTCTTCAAGAAATAGATCTCATCAAGTTTCTTGGAGATCAAATTCAAAAAGAGAGTAAAAAAGAATTAATTCGAAAAATTTTAGAAAAAAAAATTCAAATATTTGAATTTAATATAAAGATAAATGATCAAATTGGTTATTACAATGTGTTTATTTTTATTTTAGCTAATGACCAAATGCTCATTAATTTTCGGAATATTGACGAACAAAAGAAAATTGAGTTTGAACTGGCTGAAGAAAGAAACACATTAAAAAATATCATCGAACTAAATCCTTATGCCATCGAAATAAAAGATGTTGAGGGTCGCCATGTTAGCGCTAATAAAGCTTTCGTAGATATGTTTAAATCAGTTCCTCCACCAGAATATTCTATCTTTGAGGATCCTCATCTTAAAAAGAGAGGACTGCTTGAAAAAATTTTAACATTGAAGGAAGGGAAAATTTTGAGGATGGGAGAACATTGGTACGATCCTCATGACTCTGCAATAGAATCTAACCTTGATCTCGATGAAATTCCGAGTTCTTTAATATGTCATAAAGCTGTGGGTTTTCCAATATTTGACAGTGAGAGAAAAATTAAGAATTATGTATTTATGCACGAAGATATTACCGAACGCAAGCTAACGGAGCGAAAATTGCGCGAGAGTGAAGAAAGATTTCGCTCTTTGGTTGAAACTACTAGTGATTGGCTTTGGGAAATAGATGCTAATTCTGTTTATACTTATTCAAGTCCAAAAATTAAAGACATATTAGGATATGAGCCAGAAGAAATCATTGGTAAAACTCCTTTTGATTTAATGTCTTCAGATGAGGCAGAGCGCATAGGTAAAATTTTTAAAGCCGTAATCGAATCTCAAAAATCTTTTACAAGGCTTGAAAATACAAATCTCCATAAGGAGGGGAGGCTAATAGTTCTTGAAACGAGTGGAGTGCCAATCTTTAATGAAAATGGAGATCTTTTAGGGTATCGAGGTATCGACCGCGACATTACCGAGCGCAAAAAGGCAGAACAGAAATTAAAAGAATCCGAAGAAATGTATCGAAATTTATTTAATAGTACACCTTATGCAATCTGGCTTGTAGATTTACGAGGGAAAATCCTTGATTGTAATGAAACAATGAATAACTTCATGTCAGTATTTAAACATACTGATTTAATAGGAAAACCCTTCAGAGACGTACTTAAAATGTTTTTACGTGAAGGAGATCCAAGATTTGAAAATTTAGAGCAGCGTCTTAAAGAGAGATTTAAAATTTTACTTAAACAAGGGTATATAAAGCCTGTAGAATTCGAAATCTCTAGAGGTGATGGTAAAACATTCTGGATTACTTTAGAATCCTCCTTTGTCAATATTGGAAAAAAAAAACTCATCCAAACATTTATTAAAGATATAACAGAGAGAAAATTAGCTGAAATTGAATTAGAAGGTTTAAGGAAAGAGCTAGAAATTAGAATAAAAGAAAGAACTATCAAACTGGAAAATTCAGAACATAAATATCGGATGGCTTATAATAGAGCAGATTGCTATAAAGGACTTTTTACACATGATATATCTAACATGTTTCATACAATTGGAAATTCCATAGAACTATGTGAAACATTATTAAAAAAGGTTGTTGAAAATAACGAGGTTTATGATTTTTTTGAAATAATTGAGCAACAGATTAAACGAGGAAAGAAATTAATAAATAATATCAGAAATCTTTCAGAAATTGAAGAATCTGAAATTCCTTTAGAACCTACAGAGGTTTTTGAGAAATTGAGAAGTGCTATTCAATTTGCAAGAGTAAATTTCCAAAAACGAGATATTAATATCAATATCGAATCTGAAACCTATCAGATTTACGTACTAGCTAATGATCTATTACTTGATGTATTTGAAAATATTCTTATTAACTCTGTCCTTTATAATAAAAACGAAAATGTAGAGATTGAAATAAGTATTTCAAGAGTGAAGGAAGATGAAAAGACATATCTTAAATTAGAATTTAAAGATAATGGTATTGGTATCAATGATACTAGAAAGAAACAAATATTTAAAAAAAAAATTGAGAAATCAATAGGATCTAAAGGTATGGGGCTTGGACTTTCTCTTGTAGCAAGACTTTTAGATCTATGCGAAGGTAAAATCTGGGTTGAAGATAGAATTAAAGAAGATTATACTCAAGGAAGTAATTTCATAATTCAAATTCCTGAAGCACTATAAGAACAAATTTGTATTATTATCAAAAATGATTTTAAAGGGTTTATAATAATTAAAAAAATCAATCCAAAGATTAAACCAGAGAAAAATAAAAAGGAAATAAAATGGTATACTTATGTAGATTCAACACTCGATGGTAAATTAAAGGAATTCATGGGACAATACAATATTAAAAATCAAGCAAAAATTCTAAGAGATTCCGTTAATTCTTATATCGATTATGTATACCAAATATTACAAAAAGATATTGAAAGAAAAGAATATGATGCAAAATCTATTAATGATTCTATTAGAGAAGCTATTGATGCTTTTGAATTACATAATACTTTTTTTGAAGAGTTAAAACAAAAAATTTCGCCTCTTAAAGTCTCAATTCTAATGTTAAGTAATTTTCTAAATGAACCAAGTAAATTAATTGAAAGTATTGAAAATATAAAAAACGCCTTGCTCGAATTAGAAACTTCCATAAAACGACATTTTGAAGAACCAAAACTAATTAGATATATAAATAAATTTGATATTTTATATATTGAAGATAATGAATTAGAGCGGAAAACAGTTGACACCTATTTTAAAAGAAAAGGCATATATATTAAATCTATAGAAACTTCTGAAGAGGGACTTGACATTTTAAAGGTTTCTACACCTCTAGCCATTTTATTAGATATAGATTTAAAAACTAGCAATGTTAATGGAGCCAAATTATGTCAGATGTTAAAATCTAAAGTGCAATTCAGAACAATTCCAATAATTCTAATATCTGCTGTTATTTCAGAAAAAGAAAAAAAAGAAATGTTAACAATTACAGGAGCAGATGATATTATTATTAAACCTATTGATAAACTGGCAGATTTAGATATCCTATTAAAATATCTGCTTTAATTTCTTTATTAACGAAAGTTCTTTTATGACTTTTTGTTTTTTGATTGCTTTCAGCTTTAGGTCGGTTGCTCGCAGAGTCTAATATTTTATGATCTATATCTTTTTCACCTATTTCATAAGGTTTAGAAGGTTTCGATTCATTAAATGGTTTATTGTATATCCAACATAATAAATATTAATATATATATAGTATATTTGTATACTTGAGGTATATTAGTATGTCGATTGTGAAAATAAAAAATAAGAAAGCATTGGAACAGTTACAAGCGAAATTAACACTAAGACTAGGGCGAAAACCTACACAGATAGAAATACTTGATTATTGTTTAATATTAGCGAATGATAATTTTGAAAAATTGGTGGAATTAGTGACTAACATGCCAATCTTAAGTCCTGAAAAATCTGAGCAAATTATCGAAGCGAGAAATAAATTAAAGAATGTAATTTATAATGAAGAAGCTTCCTTTGGCAGTGGAGATGATGAAGATATTTATAATGAATAATTCAGTATAAAGGTGAGAATAATGGGGGTTTTTCTTGATACGGGTTTTTACTTGGGGTTGTGTCATCCTAAAGATCAACATGCACAAGAAAGTGAGAAAATATTGAAATTGCTTAGTATGGGAGAGTATGGATTATTATATAGTTCCAATCTTATCATTAGTGAAGTCACAACTTTAGCAGCTGTGCGTTCCAATAATAATGTCAATGTATTAAACCATCTCGGAAGTTTAATATGGGGAAAACAAAAAATTGCTACAATCTTACATTTTGAATCGTATTTAGAATCTGAAACATGGGAATTATTTAAGAAAATAAATACTATCAATTTGAAAGACTCAAGACCAATGAGTTTTGTTGATGTATCATCAATTGTTTTATGTCAACACCATCAAATTGATCAGATTGTAAGTTTTGATCCTCATTTCGATCGATTTTTAGAAAAAATCAAAATTCTTCGTATCACTGACTGATATTATCATAGAATAGATGTATAATTGCTGCGTTAATTTGTTTTTAACAGCTTCAAATTTTGTTATTTATTTAAATCTTTATAATTCAAAAATTTATTGATTCACTTAAATACTATTATTTTCTTTATTATAATGGGAAAGGGGTGTATAATGTTGAATGAAACCAAATTAAATAAGAATAATAATGAAAGTTTGGAAAGAATTTGGAAAATTCGTGATTATATCCAGGAACTAGAGGATGTAAAAGACGAAATTATTGGATTTTTAAGCTCTGATGATGATATAGACAATGCGACGGATAATGTATGGACTTCAGATGCAAAAGAATTCTATTTTAGCACAGTAACAGCTTGGGAAATGCTCCACTTTGCTGTGAGAGGGATGAAGAACCATTTGGATGATTCTAAAGGCTTTTTATACCGTGCTAAAAGCCGGTTAGCCCAATCTGTTAGTGAATTAAAAACATTTGATGATAAAAAAATATCTAATTTGATAACGAAAGCAAATGCAGCTTTTGAAAAATGTTGGAATGCCTTTCAACGCGAATACAAGTTAATGGAACCAGATATAAAAATAATAAAGCCTGTTCCAAGAGTAATAAAAAAATCTAATCATGAATACCAACTTCCATGTTCTATTTGTGGTGAAATAGCTGTCGATTATAAAATAGGTGTTGGGCAATTTGATAAAGAAGAAAAACTCCTTTATAGAGGGATTATTTGTGGTACCTCGCTTAATAAAGGATTAGCAGATGATTTGTTTGAGATTTTGGAAAACGAGGATATTGCGGGAGTTCATGAATTTATGAGGAACCATCATTCATATGAAGGTTTAGATGCATACTGTCCAGAGTGTGATAAAGTCTATTGTTGGAACCATTATAAATTAGAAGAAGAATGGGATGAGGGGTTTTATGATTGTACTTATGGAGAATGCCCTAAAGGACATAGAAGAATGATAGATGATTAAACTCATAATCATTGAAAAGTCTAATAATCAAATGTCATAGAAGATATATCTAATTTAATTCAACTTTTTTTTATAAGAACGCTAATTTTTTTGTTTTAGATTTTATATTCTTATTCCTAAATTTTATTGCAATAGATATGGGTAGTATAAGCATGTATATAATAATTTAGATCTATTTTTTCCCATCGAATTTTTGGAAATGTAGAATGTACTTAAAATTATAAAAAAGAGTAAGAATATATGCAATTAAAAAAAGGAATTATATTTTTTTAAAATATAATAATTGAAGTGAAAATTATGGTTGAAATCGAAATATGGCAACTTTATAGAATGATGTTGCGCAGTCGTCTTTTTGAGAATGCTGTAATGAAGTTATGGGAAGAAGGAAAGATTACTGGTGAGATGCATCTTGGAACCGGGGAGGAAGCGATTGTAGCGGGAGTAGTTTCACAATTAGAAGACGGTGATGCTATAGCAGTTACTCATCGAGGGACCCCCCAATTCATCATGCGAGGAGTAGATCCAGTTTTATTATTACTAGAATTTTTCGGTCATCCTAAAGGGCTCTGTAAAGGACAAGGTGGTCATATGCATCTCTTTTCAAAGGAACATTTAATGGCTGCTTCAGGAATCGTGGGCTCCTCAGGTCCAGCAGCTACAGGTTTTGCACTGGCTTTAAGTTATAAAAAGCAAAATAATATTGCGGTTGCGTTCTTCGGAGAAGGAGCAATAAATCAGGGAATGATGCTTGAATCAATGAATTTAGCATCTGTTTGGAATTTGCCTGTTCTTTTTGTTTGCTGTGATAATAATTGGGCGGTTACAACGACTACGAATAAATGTATTGGAGGCACCCTAATAGATAGAGCTAAAGGTTTCGGGATTGAAGGATACAGTGTCAATGGAACCGATGTAGAAGCAGTTTGGAAAGTGGCAAACGAGACAGTATCAAAAATGCGAAATAATAGTAGTCCTCAGTTTATTCACGCAACTTGTACCCACATGGAGGGGCATTTTCTTGGAGATTTGCTACTTAGGCTTAATCGAGACCCTGTTATGATGGCTGAAACTGCAGATTCTCTCAAACAATATGCTGGTGAAAGTTTAAATGAAGTTCTTTTGCTTTTGCGTAAAATTGGAGCCCAAACTAAAAAAAAGGGGGATCCTATAATTTTTATTAAAAAGAAGTTAAAAGACGATGCAGATCGCCTTAAACAGATAGAGGAAGAAGTAGCTAAAGAAATTGAACAAATAGTCAACAATGCATTAGAAATTTCTAAAGGAGGGATGAAAAATGACTAAGATGAACTTTGCTCAAGCTATCGAAAGTGCGATCGCACAAGCTATGGAAGAGGATGATAATGTTATTATTATGGGAGAAGATGTGCACACTTTAAGAGTAAATCTTTTTGCCCGATTCGGTAAGGAAAGAGTGAAATACACACCTATAAGTGAAAGTGGTTTTGTTGGTGCTGCTGTTACTGCCGCTATGACTGGCTTACGACCTATTGCAGAAGTTATGCTTGTAGATTTCATTGCTGTTACAATGGACGCCATTATTAATCATGCAGCGAAAATTGCATTCTTTTCGGGGAATAAATGGAATGTTCCTCTCGTTATCAGAACCGCTTGTGGTGGGGGGTATGGTGATGCTGGACAACATGAACAGAGTTTATGGGGTTGGTTGGCTCATATACCTGGATTATCAATTGTTGTTCCATCAAATCCCGCAGATGCAGGTGGATTAATGCTATCTTCTATCTATGAAGATAATCCTGTTATTTATTTCGAACATAAACTGTTAGCTGATTACTGGCTGGAAAGCATGGCTATAGGGGGGAGAACCACCGTTTCTTTTGATGTTCCAGAACAAGGAGCAGAAGGAGAAGTACCTGATAAATGGGAACCAATTCCTTTAGGAAAACTGAATCGCATGAGAGAAGGAAACGATATCACATTAGTTAGTCTTGGAGTGAGTGTGCATCGATGTATGGAAGCCGCTAAAATTTTAGAAGGGAAAGGAATATCTACCGAAGTCTTGGATTTAAGAAGTGTAGTTCCAATGGATATAGAAAACATAAAAAAGTCCGTTGAAAAAACAGGAACAATTATAGTCGTTGATGAGGATTATATGCGATTCGGACTTTCTGGTGAAATTTCGGCTTCACTTTTAGAAGAGGGTTTATCGTTTAAATATGGTCGTGTCTGTACCGAAAATACCATACCCTATTCTATGAAATTAGAGCTACAAACACTCCCAAATACTGAGAGAATCGTTAAAAAAGCTCTTAACATTTTAAATAAGTAGTGCATAACTACCTGTTTGGATAAACCTATATATAATGCTATAGATCTTTTTTTCTTTACTTCTCTGGAAATGTTAAATATACTCAAAATTAAGCGATATGCTGTGGTTTTAAAAATGTGAGATGGAATTTGGACTTAAACTAAATATTAAATTGATTCTATTTCTCTTAAAGTACTAAATTTATTATTCAGGGATTAGAATGGAATGATCTAGTATTTGCTATATCAAATTAATTTAAATAAAGAATCTTGGTTTAACACAAGTTTTCTATTTGTACAATCAATTTTATCTTTTTTAAGTAAATCTAGGAATTTTTCAAGTAGGGGAATCGTAAATTCATCCCGATTTGGATTAACATCTAAAATAATGATTCCTTGGCTTGCTGAAAATTTTTCTTCTAAAAAATCTTTATCAAAGGTTATTAATGTAAAATTCTCAGAGTTCATAAGTGTATTAAGATCTCCATTCTTAATACCAAATATTTCTCGATTTCTCACTGAATCGACTTGGAAACCATATTTTTTTATTGTAGTTTGTAGTTTTTTTGTAATATTTTCGTCACAAAAAAATTTATACTTCATGAGAGATTTCCATTTTTCCATTATATGTATCAACTACATGACCAGCATAAATTAAACATGCAATTATCTGTTCTCGAGATAAATGATCATATTCTTGTTGAATTTGTTCAATAGTCCAACCAGAAGAAACCAATTCCAAAATAAAACTTACCTTAATTCGGGTTCCCTTAATGTGTGGTTTCCCAAAACATACGTCTGGATCAATAGAAATTAGTTCATTTACATTCATGATATGGTAAAGCCTCCCATATAAAATCATCTGGCATTTCTTCAATAAGACCGTGTAATCCTTTCTTATTAATATTACTCATAATCAGTGACTATTATTAAATTAGTAATTCAACTTTAAATATTTATTTACTTCAAGTTATTCCATAATAATGACATTTATAGTTTATTACTCCTTTAAAGGAGTTAATAATAAAACTGAGTGTTTTAAAGAGAACTATAAATATTCCCTGCAGTGTTATTGGCCTAAAATGTAATTATGATTGGTTCATCAAGGAGAACTGTCCATGCAGTGGGATTAAGAGTCACTCATAATCTCTTTAAAAATGGATTTTATTGAAATATTGACTCAATTATATGATAAGCTGATTATCACCGAAGCAATTTATAAAGAAGTAATCATTAATGGTAAAAATAAAGGAAAACAAGAAGCAATAATAGGAGATAAATTAATAAAAGAGAAAAAAATAACTATCCATAAACTTAATGAGAAATTGATGGATTTAAAATTAGGTTTAGGAGAGACCAAAGTAATTCATAATTCAATAAATAATAAATGTCTATGTATGATGGAGGATAAAAAGGCAAAGAAAATTGCTGAGAATTATAATTTGGATGTGAGAAAAATACCTATATCGATTTTAGAAGCATACCAAAATAAATTAATTGATAACACAGAATTTGAAGATTATTTAATAAGATGGGTTAAATATTCAAGCCCTTCCTATGAGGAAGTCTATTTTGTCAAAAAAATGAAAGAGTTGTTGGAATAAAATATGACAAATTTATCTGTAAGAATGAAAAAGGAAACGCTTGATGAACTTGATAGGATTGCTGGATTGCTTGGAGTTGATAGAGCCCCATTGTTCGAAAAATAATCGATACAGGAATTGAACAACAAAAAATAGAGGTTACTATTGATTTATACCAAAAAGGTGATACCTTAGAACGCGCAGCGAATATTTCTGGTGCTTCTTTATGGGATTTATTTGAGGAATTAAAAAATCGTGGAATAACTTCAAAATTTGATATAGATCAAGAGAAAGAGACATATATACGCGTTTTTGGCAAAGATGACGAGGATTTAAAAAAAGGATAAGAGAACTCCGATGATAACTCTAATTTTTTAAATGTTCATCTGATTATTTCCTCTTAAAAAAGCATTTTATTATTCAGGGTTAATTTTTAAAAGATAAAGGTTTTAAACAGATTTTTAATGTTTAATATAAAAAAAAAGAAGAACTAATAGAATTAAGAATTATGCTGGCGTTATTCGTTTTTTCATAAATATATAAACAACGAATACAACTGCGACTCCCCCGACTATAGAAACAACAACAATAGTTATTATCATGTCCGGGTCTAATTAAATTTATTTCCTTTCCAATAATTCAATCTTTTCCTTTATGCTTTTAAATCTATTAGATTCAATTCGATGAGCCATATCTTTCCATATTGAACGGTAATGATAAAAATATTCTGAAATTTCAAGAGGATTACCAAAGATTACATGGTAATTCTCAATAACTTCGATTTTTATGAATAGTGGTAATAGTTCAAATATTTTGATGTCATACTTCTCCGTAAATTCCCCTATTACATCTTTCCAAATATTAATATTTTCTTTTTTTTCTTTTATTTGGGTAATAATCGCAACATCAATATCAGACTTTAGAGGAATATAATATTCTGAAAGAGAACTCCCGTAAATTACAACCCAAAAATTATCTATCTTTTTAAGATCTTCCTTTACATTATTCAGATAACTGAAGTCGTTCATTAGCTACTTTCTCCACACGCTTTACAAATTCTTTAAGAATAATTATGAAATTATCTTTTTCTTTAATGATTTGTTCTTCTTCAATTTTATTATATCTATGTACCAAAACATTTCTAACACCATTCAAACGACGCAAATTGCGAAGTAATTTTTTCTGAAATAAATCAAGACCCTCTAACTCATCAATATTTGAATAATCATCCTTAACTGTGATACCTAAATCCTTACATAACATTGCTACTATGTCCATAGCAGCATCAATAGAAACTTGAAGCCGATAGAATAATGCATCAATATAAAATATATTCTCCTCGATATTATCAGGTAATAGAGAGATTTTATCAACAATGAATTCAAATTTGCGGCTATATTGATCCTTTCGTTTCATATTAA
Source organism: Promethearchaeia archaeon (assembly GCA_036478875.1). Taxonomy (GTDB): domain Archaea; phylum Asgardarchaeota; class Lokiarchaeia; order Sigyniarchaeales; family SOKP01; genus Loki-b32. The sequence goes on from JAZGEW010000162.1 coordinate 36,456, forward strand.
TCCCTAATAAACAATTTTGTATAATAACTCATAAATTCTCTGCATAAATGCTTTTCACTCATAAATAACCACTTGATTAATATCATTATATATAATTCTTGTAATGTTATTAAACACTTATCTTATCCTATAAATAGTATTCATAAGAATTAATAAATTAAATGGAGATAAGATTTATTTTAATATCTAATTTAATAATTTACGAATAAGGTCAAAAATCAAGATGTCTTAGGTTTTAATCAAGCGAATGAAGATATAACTCCACTTTGCTGAAACGAAACAACAAAATGTGTGAAGATACTATTCAGGAATAAAAATTGAATGATCTTCCTTGATACGGTCTAACACAATTTCAGTTTTAACTTCCTCAACCCCAGGGAGGTTGCGGAGCTTTTCAATAAGACACGTAGAATCTCGTAATAATGGAAAAAATTTAGTAAAAGTGAAATAAATCATATTTTCAGGATTATTTTAAGATTGAATATATAAAAAAAAAGAAGAACTAATGTAATTAAGAATTATTATGGTGTCACTCGTTTTTTCATAAATATATACACAAAGAATACAACTGCGACTCCCCCGACTATAGATACAATAACAATAGTTATTATCATACCTGAATCTAATCCACTGGGAACGCTTTTTATTACTGTCACGCTCTCAGTTGTTTCATACCCGCAAGGCTCCACGCAGAACATGTTTGTAAAATTAATGATCTTCATCTATACTCAGTATAGTTGAATACTAAAGTGTAATCCATATGTCAAGTGGATTTTCAATTTTTGGTCCTAAAAACTTAAATGATTTATGCTTAAAATGCTCATCACAAGAATACAGTATTTCTACGTCATTATAGAGAGGTAATACACAGATATAATCCCAAATATGAATACCACTCTTCATGCTTAATTCTACAGCTTCTTTTACATGCTTATCAAAAATCTGATACCAATGCATAAATTTAGATGATAAAAGTTGGTTACAATACCTAGAAGCAATAGATATTGGAGCTTTTTTACCTCTAAAGGCTAAAGCGTGAAATATTTCGCAAAGTTGATGATTAGTCATTGAAATTTCATTTTCAATAATTTTTTGTTTTAAAAATTCATTAGATTTTAGGTGCAGATCAAGAGCATTATCATATTCAATAGAATCTTTAAAATTTGAGCGATCCGGAATCTTTTGCGCAAAAATCCAAATTTCTGTATCAATAAATATCGTCATCTTAATTACTACCAATATCTTCATAATTATATTCTTTAAAATCTTCTGGTTGACCGCCTGCAATCTTTTGGTCTAATAAGGCTAGAAAAGCTTCTCTATCATCATCGATATTGGATGATTCTTCGTTATTTTCTTTATTTCTTTCTTCCAATAATTTGTTTATTGCATCTTCCAATGTAACTCTTTTTCCCATCGTAGTTGCCATTTCTCCTGCTAATTTGTGTAGTTGTCCAAGAGTTTTTTTTGATACTTTAATAGTAGTATTTTTGCTCATAAAGTATATATAATATAATAGGTATATAAAGTATACCATTTTTTTGTTAAGAGTATATCATGATTCCCTAAATTAAAGTTTATTTTCTAAGCAACTTATTTTATTCAGGAATAATAATTGAATGATCTTCCTTTATACGATCTAAACTGCTGGTGAAGTTGGTTCTCAAAAAGGATATACAACAGTAGTAGTCTGGACTGATAGAGGCAAAGAAATTGTCGAGACGGCAATTAAAAGCGGTTTACTTGAAGAAGGAGAAGTGAACGAGGTTGAATTAAACAAAGCTATTAACCTTAAGTCAAAACGAGAACTTTTGACTTTTGAAAAAACTCCAAGACAACAAATCTTAGATTATATCACTCTTCAAGGACCTAGTACGATAAGTGACCTATCAAAAACCTTAGATATGGAACCCAAAAAAGTACGATAAGAGAACTTCGACTAGCTCAATTAATGCAAATTGAAATGAAAGTTAATCCTGAAATGGATGAGCCATTATTTACTTTAATATGCGATTAAGACTAAAACTAATAAATATTAAGAGGTAAAGAATATGAAATTTGATATGGAATTAAATGTCTGCGGGTCAGTATGCCCTGTTCCAGCATTAAAAACTAAAAAACAACTCATGAAAATGAGACCTGGTACAGTTTTAAAAGTTATAACAGATTATAAACCTGCAAGTGAATCTGTTCCACGTGATTTGCTAAAACTAAGCATAAGCATTTAGGAACAGAATTCATTGATGACGACGAGCAATGGTATATATATTTTGAAGCTGTAAAGTAAACACATTAAGTACAAAATCTAATTTTCTTTTTTATTTCTTTTTTTAAATCTAATTAGCCTAAATTTTAGTTTTTTTCTTACTTCAATTATTACCAGGATTCACAATCCTACTGCTCTTGTCCTATTAAATAAAATGATTACTTTTAGATCCTTTTTAAAATGAATTCCTCTGGTGTTTGGATTGAAATACGTTTAAGCCATAAAAAGTGGTTTTTATTATAAGATATTAAATCAAAGCCTGTATTTTCACATTGAGTACCAATCATAAAATCTCGAAAATGGTGGCGAAACGGGAGAGTTTCTTTATTATTTAGAGCGTTTTTTAGAACTTCTAAAAGAACGACTGAGTCCCATTCGAGAAAAATACCATTAAATTTTTGTATTTCCTTGAGAAAATCTTCCCAAGCAATACCTTTAGTGAGAAAATAATAGCCAGTTTCAAAACTTACTATGGAAGGAATATATACTTGGATTTCTGCTTTATTTATTCTTAGATAATTAATAAAATTTAGATTACGGAAGACATTAGAATCAATTGCGATCTTTTCTAATATTTCTTCGTGTGTTCCGATTCTTTTTTTGCTCATATTTCCAACCCGGAATCCCAATTGTTTAGAATAAATTCATCAATAGTTCTTGGTCCTTTTTTTAATTTTTCTTGAATTTCTTGAGTTTTTATATCATCTTCCCAAACTGCATCCGTTGCTGCTTGAAGGATTGTATCAATCTCCTTCTTGACTTTTTCCTTACTTGTATTTGGATAAACGTTTTTAATAATAACGGATTTTTCAAATTCCGCGATAGCACGTCTGATTACTTCGCCTTGGGATATATCTAACCATGCTGCTAGTTTCTTAATTATTTTGCGCAGATCACTATCAATTGCTACGGTTGTTTTAACAGTCATAATATTATAGAAGTTATAAAAATATATAAGTATATCAATTAAATTATTTATTCATATATGAACTACAAATCCGTTAGTGAATCTATTTCATGTGTTTTAGCCAAAACTAAGCATAAACATTTAGGAACAGAAATTAAGATATATACGATAGTGATAAAAAATCAAGAAAAACCAGAAGATTTAATTCAAGCAGAAAAGATCATTGGTGATGAGTATCATGATAAATGCTGTTTTAACTGCCCAATTTCTTTTTTTAAATCTAATTAGCCAAAATTTTAGTTTATCATATTTATATAGTTGATAATAATATATTTTATTATATTTTAAAAAACGACTTCTATTAATTTCACTTGACTTTATGGTATTTTTAAACATATACGATAATGATAAAAAATCAAGAAAAACCTGAGGAATTAATTCAAGCAGAAAAACTCATTGATGATGCTAAAGTAAATGAAGCTCACGAGCTATTAAACAATTTCGAGAGAAAGGAGGGACTTACTCTTCATGATAAAGTATCTAGCCATCTTCTCAGGGCTGACCTTTTATTTCAACAAGGTCGATATAAAGAAGTCGTTATGCTTGCCGAAGAAACATACGATATGAGTTTAGGATTAGGCAAAAATCTTCAATCCGTTGATTACCTCATTCTCAGGGCTGAATCCTTGAGGTATCTTGGAAAACCCAATAAATCTCTTGATGTAATTATTCAAGGAGAACAACTACTTAAAAACCTTACACAAGTTTTATCCTCAACACGTATGAAAAGAGAG